>CAZQYO010000159.1:6406-6688 GCA_964597415.1 uncultured Chitinophaga sp. | reverse complement strand
TGAGAGGAACCTTTACTAATGATGCAACTCCTTACACAGAAGATAACAGACCACAAGTTTCCCGTTCTGCTGATGGCAGCAAGATATTTTTCTTTTGGAATGAGTCAGATTTTACGATTCTTCAAAGTACGGATAATGATATTCCAAATCTTTTCGGAAGAGCCATTGATGTAGTGCAGGAGAAAATGACACCAGTTTATAACTTTTCCGAAGGCGACACACTATGGGGAGGCGAAACGGCTAATTCAGGCGGTGGCGTATTCGGTGGGGCAGTATTCCCGG
>CAZQYO010000159.1:0-6396 GCA_964597415.1 uncultured Chitinophaga sp. | reverse complement strand
AGCCAGCCAAACGGCTTGGCTAAACGGAGCAAATTGGAACGTCCCTTATGTATTTACTCAGATTGATTACAATCACGATCCTTCATTGGGCTTAGGCTCAGGAGAGCAGCCCGCTGCATTCTGGTATATCAATAATATTGATTTCCCTTCTTCTGATTTTAATCAACCTTTAGATCAAGTGCCACCTACAGTTACCTTAAACGGTCCCAGTACAGTCACTGTATTGGTAAATAACAGTTATACTGAATTAGGTGCAACAGCTTTTGATTGCACAGATGGTGTAATTACTCCTACTATCCAAAATGTTCCCGATACTTCACAAATAGGAATTTACAATGTGCTATACATTGCTACGGATGCAGCCGGAAACAGCGATACCGTTACTCGTGAGGTAATAGTAGGGGCTACTCCGGTGGCTGACTTTGCATGGAGTTTCCCAACGGTAGGCTACAAAGTGCAATTCCAAGATCTTAGCATCAACATGCCAACTTCTTGGTTGTGGACTTTTGGTGACGGAGGTGGCTCTGTGCTGCAAAATCCTATTCATACTTATGCTGCTGATGGTACTTTTAATGTGTGCCTTACTGCGACTAACAGTTTTGGATCTTCAGCTCAGGTTTGCCATGATGTAGTTACTACGCAAGTGGGAATCAATGAAACTGAATTCTCTTCACATCTTGGACTGTTCCCTAATCCTGCAAACAACAAAGTATTCATTACGGTTGACGGTGACTATTTGCCTGAAATGACGGTAAGCGTTTACAATGTGTTAGGCGAATTGGTAAAAGAGCCGGTAACTTATGGTGTGGGAACTGCTAAAATGGAACTCAACATGTCAGATGTTACAAATGGTTTGTACTTGGTGAAAATCCAGAGCATCAAAGGTACGGCCGTTAAGCCTCTAACTATTAGTCATAGATAATTGATTGGTTTTAGTTGATGAAAGCGGCTCTCTGAAAATGGGAGCCGTTTTTATTTTTAAGAACTGCTAAAGGATAACCATCAGCAGAGCGGTGATCACAGGTGTTATCAAATACGTTATTTCACTTAGCGACCATGAATTTTACAAAGAGTAAATGGATACCGTAGGGGCGGGTTTTCGAAAGAGGAAGGAAACAAACTGAACCGGCTTTAGTTTTCGCGATTTCGACCTTTGTCCTATTCATAAGCTCACAAGTAGGGTCGTGCAAAAACTATCCGACACATCAAATCGTAACCAATATGGTTTTGTGTAAGTGAACCTTGGGGCGTAATTGGTTGGGTAGGGGAGTAGCAAGAAGAAAAGCGAAAGGACAGCTAAAGAATGGTGAGGGTGAAATCCATTTTCTCTACCTTGTCAAACTTGACATTGATATTGGCACCACTCAACATTTGCATTTCATTCATATCCACCTTTAAAGTGCCGATCTTATCGCTGTAACTGGTTACATCAAAGTCCTCGACTTCTATATAAAAGAGGTCATTTTTTGAAATAGTAAATTCAAAATCATAGCGACCATCCGGATCGCTGTAGGTGTAGCTGTTGATTTCGTAAGGAGAGCGGCTGAGTAATTGACCGGAATAATTAATGGACCAACAAACTTCCGGTTTCCCCGACTCGGGGTGATTGAGTTGGTAGTCCCAGTTCTCGCCCTTTTGATCTTTTTCTGCCGCTAAAATTTCTTTTACTGATACCCGAATACGAAGTTTAGGAGGCACCTCCATGCTAAAATATTCTCCTCCAAAGCCGGGCTTAATGATGTGGCCTGTTTGGTCAACTATCTTAATGACGGGTTTAATTCTTTGTATTCCCGAAGGAACCTGCATAGCGGCAAAAGGAATATAAACAGTAAAGTCTCCATACATTTTTACATCGTACCTCAATAAAATAGGGCCACTGCATTTGAGCCTGCCAATGGAATCGGTCATTGTGCCAAAACCTTTGGAGGATTGCATGTAATCTGCACTATCCTTTAGCCATACTTCAAAGAAATACACCTCTGCGCTATCCCCTGATCTTATTCGCTCGTTATAGGTTTGACTCAGTAAAATATCGCATTGTACTGCGAGACAACTCACGTTGCGGTATTCTACACTTTGCAATGAAATATTCTGAACCGTAATTTCCTGACGGGCAAAAAGAGCCGATGCTATTGAACACAAAAAGGATAGAAGTATATGTTTCCTCACGTTAGTATGCGATAAAGGTACTATTTCCCTTTAAAATCAGGCATCCTCTTCTCTATAAATGCCGCCATGCCTTCTTTTTGATCTTCTGAAGCAAAGGTGAGATAGAAATTTTTTCGCTCAAAAATTAACCCTTCATCAAGCGTAGAATTAAACGCATTATTGACAGACTCCTTTGCCAGTTTCACCGCTACGGGTGATTGTTTGGCAATTTCTCCGGCCAGCTTTAGCGTTTCTTCTAACAACAATTCTGCCGGCACTATACGATTGATTAACCCAAAGCTCAAGGCTTCTTCCGCAGAAATAAATTTACCGGTCAGCACCATTTCCATTGCTCTTGCTTTGCCAATGGCGCGAGTGAGGCGTTGAGTGCCACCGGCTCCCGGCATGGTTCCTATTTTTATTTCGGGTTGGCCAAAGCGGGCAGTTTCGGAGGCTATAATTATATCGCAGGTCATTGCCAGTTCACAGCCACCGCCCAAGGCAAAACCGGATACCGCAGCCAGCAGGGGTTTTCGTGTTTTTTTAATCTGATCCCAGGTGCTAAACTGGTCTATGTTCAGCATGTCAATAGCACCAGCATTCGCCATTTGTTTTATATCGGCACCTGCGGCAAATACTTTTGTGCCTCCGGTAAGTACAATTACCCGCACGCTCTCTTCCTCATCTAATTCCCGAAGGGCATCGCGAATCTCCAACATCAATTGACGGTTAAGCGCATTCAACTCTTTTGGACGATTCAGTTCAATGAGGGCAATGTGTTTTTCTATTTGTGGAGTTACTTTTATAAACTCAAATGACATGTCTTTAAATTTAGGAGTGCAAAAATGAAATCAAATTTAGTGTTTGATGGTAGCCGGAACAACATATTTCTTCCCCAACAAGGCTACCGTAAAACCAATGCCGATACCTAATAGTGCTCCGGCAATAACATCAATCGGAAAGTGCACCCCTACATAAATTTGAGATGCCGAAACAAGAAACGCCCAGCTAAAAAGTAAAGTGCCGTAGCCTTTTTGGTGACTCACAAACACACTGAGAAAGGCAGCAATGCCGAAATGATTGGCGGCATGAGAAGAAACAAAACTATAACCGGCTCCGCAGTACTCAATTACCAAGCGTGCCTGAATTGCCGGATTATTGCAAGGCCGTAAACGATGCACTAAAGGCTTGATGAGTGAACTGGAAATCTGATCGGTGAGCAGCACAGTGATAGCGGCTAAAATGCCCAGCGTAAGAATTGTATAGCCAAATCGCTTTTGAAAAAAATAGGCAATGAGCAGATAAAGCGGTATCCACGTATGTTTGTTTCGCAATACAGGGCAAATAATATCGAATACCGGATTGGCCAAATCGGTATTAATGAAATGAAACAGCTTGTAGTCTATGTGTCGGAGCAGTTCAATCATTGCGTTGGGCTATCATAATTAAGCGCGGTGAATAGGCTGCGCGAAATGCCGAAAGTTGGTAGTCGCCCAAAATTTCGATTAAGGTAAAACCGGCATTTTGCAACATCGTCTTAAACCGAGTGCCGTTAATCACTTTTAATTGCTCTTCATATTCATTGTTCTCTCCATGATCCAGAAACTCAATTCGCTTTTTAATAAATCCTTTCTCTACCCGTTTGCTGATGTGAAACTGTGTGTCTCCCCGCTGAACAATTTCCCGGGCTTTCATGTTTCGCACCGCGTATTCCGTGTTCAGATAATCCAACAGTAGCGTTCCTCCGGGCTTTAACGCATCGTGCATGGCTCTAATAGCCGCTTCATCCTCTTCCGGTGTATCAAAATACCCAAAACTGCTAAACAGGTTAACGACATAATCAAAGCAGTTTCTCTTATACACTTTGCGCATGTCCCACACGGCAAAATGAAGATGTTCATTTTCTGATTGTTTCGCTTCTGCTATACTATTTACTGAAAGGTCAATTCCACACACTTCAAAGCCGAGTTTGGCTAATGTTTTAGAGTGCCGGCCTTTACCGCAGGCTACATCCAGCACGGTACTTCCGGCCGGCATTTGAAGATGTCTTACAATTTTCCCGATAAAACTTTCCGCTTCCGATTCGCTCCGGTTGGCATATAGAAGGTGATAATAGGGAGAGTCAAACCATTCTTCAAACCAACTTTTTTGCATCATTCACTGTTTGTGTATAAGTAAGCGACACGCTACCTTCCGCAAAAAAGCGAAATTTTTAGCTTTGCGCTCCTCAAAAATCAGAATACTTGTCTTTAATAAAATCAATTTCCGGTATTCGCGGCACTATCGGTGGAACCCCAGGCTCCAATCTGACGCCCATTGACATTCTTAAATTCACTCTTGCTTATGGCGACTGGGTGAAAAAAGAATCGGGCATCCATAAAGTAGTAATAGGACGCGATGCGCGAACCAGCGGCCCCATGGTAAGCAATATAGTGGTGGGCGGATTGCAATCTATCGGCATTGACGTGGTGGACCTCCGTCTTTCTACCACCCCTACCGTAGAGCTGGCCGTAGTACATGAAAAAGCCGGAGGTGGAATTATCATTACCGCTTCTCACAACTCTAAACAATGGAACGCACTTAAATTGCTCAATGCAAAAGGCGAATTTATTTCCGCTGCTGCCGGTGAAGAAGTGCTGCGAATAGCAGAAGAAAATCTGCCCGAGTTTGTAGATGTAAACACCCTCGGCAAGCATACTTTTATTGCCGATTATATAGACCGCCACATCGAGCAGATTCTACAACTCAAGTTAGTAGATGCAAAAGCCATCAAAGAAAGAAAATTCAAAGTGGTGATTGACTGTGTAAACTCCACCGGAGGAATTGCCGTGCCCAAATTGCTAAAGGCTTTGGGAGTGGAAGAAGTCGTAGAACTTTACACCGATCCCAACGGTATGTTTCCGCATAACCCCGAGCCACTGCCCGAAAACCTCTCCGAACTGGCCATGACCGTAAAAAAGAAGAAAGCAGACTTAGGCATTTCGGTAGATCCGGATGTAGATCGCCTGGCTTTGGTGTGCGAAGACGGCAACATGTTTGGCGAAGAATATACTCTGGTAGCCGTAGCAGACTATGTGTTGAGCCATAAAAAAGGCAATACCGCTTCTAATCTTTCCTCTACCCGTGCCTTGCGCGATGTGACCGAAAAGAGGGGAGGCCAATATCACGCCTCCGCAGTAGGAGAGGTGAACGTGGTAGAAAAGATGAAAGAAGTAAATGCCGTGATTGGAGGCGAAGGAAACGGAGGGGTCATCTACCCCGAACTGCATTACGGTCGCGATGCCTTAGTGGGCATTGCCCTGTTCTTAACTCATCTGGCTAAATCAGGCAAAACCGCATCGCTGCTGCGCTCTTCCTATCCCGGCTACTTTATCGCCAAAAAGAAAATTGACTTAGATGCCTCTGTGGATATAGATCACTTACTTGCCGAAGTGCAAAAAAAATACAAGAAATACCCAATCAACACCATTGACGGCATAAAAATAGAATTCGATACCGACTGGGTGCACCTCCGCAAATCAAACACCGAACCTATTATCCGCATATATGCCGAGAGCAATTCAGAAACCACGGCAGATAACATGGCCAATCAGTTGATGTTAGATTTAAGTAATTTCTCCAAGCAATAGCCGCTTCCCCTCGCGCAACAACCCCCTACGCACAATAAATTAAAAAATATTTGGCGCCTTACTGCGCCCTCCTTTAGCACATCACTCTCCCACGGGCGTATGTGCTGTAGCGCTTGTTTCTAAATTTATTAACTCAATTTTCCATTCGACATTCGCTATTCGCTATTCGATATTCAACATTCTGCATCCGCCACGCAATCCGCAATCCGCAATTCTCTTAATACCCTTAATGTTCTTAATGGTTCCATTCGCCATTGACAATCCACAATTCTCTCCATCCCCTCAATGCCCTTAATGGTTCAATCCGCACTCCACAATCCACAATCCGCAATTCTCTCAATGGCTCCACCCCCCACTGCCGCGAGCATACCCCATGCCTAACCCGAAAACATTTCATACGCCCCCACATTAAACCATTCATTTACCTCATATACTTTCCGCCACTTATCCAGCACTTCTTAACACTTACAAATTACCTCCACCAACCACCTGTTTTTCACCCTTTCCCTCTTAAAATCACCTTCCCACTCATTTTTTGACTCTTCCGTCAGCAACGGAAGAACCAAAAAACATAACGGAAACTATAAAAATAGTAACGGAAAAGCCAAAAAGTCTGACG
>CAZQYO010000158.1:0-6701 GCA_964597415.1 uncultured Chitinophaga sp. | reverse complement strand
ATAGCCGGAGCCGATAATGTGATTATGCCCGACAAAATTGGAGGGGCACACATGGCTTCCTCGGTGATTAGCTCAGATATGACGGAGTTTGTGGATCTGTTGGCCACACAGATTAATGAGCATTTCAGTTTGATAGAAATAGAGGCAAAAAAGACGATAACAATTGAGGAACTGAATAGCTGGAGAAATACAGGAGCCACTGTGTTGGGCATTAAAGTTTCAATAGGAGAATACCTTTTGAATCCGTCTCCAACTACTATTATTCGCCCCGGGCATCGCGTTATTGCTATGGGGTCAAAAGAGCAGATCGAACGCTTAATGAATCAACTTGCCTAAGTGGAATTAGTGCTTTGGCGCAGCTTGCAAATCAAATCCCAGATTACAATACCGGTACTGACGGCTATGTTCAGCGAATGTTTGGTGCCGTATTGAGGAATTTCAAGCACTATATCTGAAATGCTAACTATTTCTTGTGATACGCCCTCTACCTCGTTGCCAAAGACCACCGCATATTTAATGTGTTGCTCGGGAATGAAAGTATGGAGCAATGTAGCTCCGTCTGCTTGCTCAACCGATATTATCCGATAGCCCATTTCCTTTAACTCGTTTACTGCCTTATGAGTGGATTCGCGGTATTTCCAAGCCACCGTTTCAGTAGCTCCGAGTGCTGTTTTATGAATGTCCCGATGAGGAGGCGTTCCGGTGATGCCGCATAGATAAATAGCTTCGATCAAAAACGCATCAGCCGTGCGAAACACCGCTCCTACATTCAAATGGCTGCGCACATTATCCAATACTACCACTAATGGAGTTTTAGGTACCATTCCGAACTCTTCTTTCGTCAGCCTCGTCAATTCTTCGTTCAAAAGTTTCCTCACCAAATAAAATTGTTGAAATCAAATTTGTAATTAGTAATCGGTATTTCGTAATTCGTGGCTCCTATTTAAGTTCACACCACGCAACCACATATCTTTCAGTATGGCTGTTCACCGCAATATAGTTAAGAGTGCCAAAAGCGAAACGGAAACTCCGCTGATGAAACAATACAATAGTTTCAAGGCGAAGTATCCGGATGCGATCTTATTATTTAGAGTAGGCGACTTTTACGAAACATTTGCAGAGGATGCCCGCAAAGCTTCTGCGGTATTGGGAATTGTGCTCACTAAAAGAAGCAACGGAAAAGCTACCGAAGTAGAACTGGCCGGCTTTCCCTATCACGCCTTAGACACCTATCTTCCCAAATTAGTTCGGGCAGGCTATCGGGTCGCTGTGTGCGAACAGTTAGAGGACCCTAAAATGGCAAAGGGAATTGTGAAGCGGGGAGTGACAGAAATGGTGACTCCCGGAGTGGCCTTGGGCGATAATATTTTACAGAGCAAAAGCAATAATTTCTTAGCCTCTATTTACTTTGAAAAGGATAGTTATGGTATTGCTTTTATTGACATTTCCACCGGTGAGTTTCTCATTACCGAGGGTAGTCTCGCCTATATTGAGAAAATGATACAGTCGCTCTCTCCGTCTGAAATTCTTTATCCCCGGTCAAAGCAAAAAGAATTTGTGCAGCAGTTCGGGTCTAAGTTTTACGCGTATCGTATAGAGGACTGGATATACAATTACGATACAGCGGTAGAAACTCTACTCAAACTTTTTGAAACCAATTCACTAAAAGGTTTTGGTATTGAGGAGGAGCGCAATAGTGTGATTGCAGCCGGTGCCGCCATTCAGTATTTAAAGGATACGGAACACCATAATTTGGCTCACATAAGTAAAATTACCCGCTTTTCAGATGAGCAGCATGTATGGCTCGATCGGTTCACTATCCGCAACCTTGAGTTGATTTATTCCCCACATCAGGAAGGTAAAACACTTTTAGAAGTTTTGGATCAAACGGCTTCGCCTATGGGTGCTCGTTTGTTACGGAGATGGGTGGTTATGCCTTTGCTTGATATTTCAAAAATTAATGAAAGACTGAATGTGGTAGCCTATTTTATCAAACAAGCTACCTCTGCTGAAGAACTGAGCAAGTGGATTCGGCAGATGGGGGATTTGGAAAGACTTATCTCTAAGGTCTCGCTTGAGAAAGCGAACCCACGCGAAATGGTGCAGTTGAAACGAGCTTTACTTGCTATCTCTCCCATAAAAAATATTCTCACGGTTTCGGACAATGAAACTTTAAAACGAGTAGGAGAGCAGTTGAATGAGTGTTCGGGATTAGTGGAGCGAATAGCTATTACTATTAAGGAGGCCGCTGGGCCGGTAATCGCCAAGGGAAATTTTATCGGTACAGGAGTGAATGTTGAGTTAGATGAATTGCGCGATATTAAAAACTCAGGAAAAGAATATATCGCTGGCATACAACAAAAGGAATTAACTCGAACCGGAATAAACTCGCTAAAGGTTGGATTTAATAATGTATTTGGATATTATTTAGAGGTAACAAATTCGCACAAGCACAAGGTCCCTGCTGAATGGATAAGGAAGCAAACCTTGACAAATGCGGAGCGATACATTACGGAAGAACTGAAAATTTATGAGCAAAAGGTATTGGGTGCCGAAGAAAAAATTCAGGCCTTAGAGGAAAAGATATTTGCAGAACTAATACAGTATGCCAAGGATTATGTAGGAGCCATTCAGCAGAACTCCAATCTTATTGCATTGACCGATTGTTTACTATCCTTAGCGGAGGTCGCTACCCGCAATAATTACACACAGCCCGAAATCAATGATTCTTATTCCATTGAAATTAAAGAAGGACGGCACCCGGTGATTGAGCAGCAAATGGACGTGAGCGAGAAATATGTGCCTAATGATATACTGTTGGACAATGCGCAACAACAGCTCTTGATAATTACCGGGCCGAATATGAGTGGAAAGAGCGCATTGCTTCGCCAAACCGCATTGATTGTACTAATGGCTCAAACAGGAAGTTTTGTGCCGGCTGCTTCTGCAAAAATAGGTTTGGTAGATAAGGTGTTTACAAGAGTAGGTGCCAGCGACAACCTGAGTGCCGGAGAATCTACTTTTATGGTCGAAATGAATGAAACGGCCAGTATCATGAATAACCTCTCTCCTCGAAGCCTGATTTTATTAGATGAGATTGGCAGGGGTACTTCTACTTATGATGGTATTTCCATTGCTTGGAGCCTTGCGGAATATCTTCACAACAATCCATCTGCTAATCCGCGCACACTGTTTGCCACCCATTATCACGAGCTTAATGAATTGGCGGAAAAATATCCGCGTATTAAAAACTTTCATGTATCCGTTAAGGAAACTGCTCATAAAGTGATTTTTATGCGCAAATTAGTAGAAGGAGGAACAGAGCATAGTTTTGGTATTCATGTGGCAAAAATGGCGGGTATGCCAAAACAGATTGTAGAGAGAGCAAATGAAATGTTAGCTGAATTGGAAAGCCAGCGTCAACTACAGGATGATCTAAGAGGAGCAGTAAATCAAATGCCTGCAAAAAATGTCCAGTTGAGTTTTTTTGATATGGCCGATCCAAAAATGAAGAAGTTGGCAGAAGAAATTGAGAAAATCGAAATAAATGCCATCACTCCTATAGAAGCAATAATGAAACTGCAAGAATTGAAAAGAATATTGGGAGGAGATTAGATGAAATGTGCAATGTTCTTTTGTGATTTTCAATACGTTTATATATTTGCGTCCCGTTCAGACGGAATGTTCTTTAAACAGCAAGCAGTAGTCGCGTCAGTTCCCCGATAGTCATCGGGATAAAGTCCGAGCGCCACCTTGCAAAAAATAAAAAGAATATTTCCCTGAAATATTTTCGTTCTTTAAACATTATGCGGGAGTAGCTCAGTTGGTAGAGCGCCACCTTGCCAAGGTGGAGGTCGCGGGTTCGAGCCTCGTCTCCCGCTCTATGCGAAAGTTATTTGTTAGCCGTTATCAGTTATTTGAATCACCGATTAACTAATAACCATTAATGAATAACTTTTTTTGTTTGCCGTGGTGGTGGAATTGGTAGACACGCAGGACTTAAAATCCTGTGAGCCTCAAAGCTCGTGCGGGTTCGATTCCCGCCCGCGGTACAAACTAAGTGGGGTTTCAGCGTTTTCGCTGAAGCCCTTTTTTATGCTTCAGTAGCAAGGTGGTGTACAGGGAACAGTGTTGATAATACACGCTTTTTTGCTATGTGATTGTACACACTGCCACTCAAGTCCATCGGTAATCAGCTTTTTATTTATCTCTTATCTTTTAAGGATAGCAGATTGAATTTCCTTCACTGAGACTTTTATCTTTAGGAGCCTATTCGGTATTCTTGTATAGGGAATCTGTTTCGGCAAGCAGTTGGTCTAAAATCTGTGGGGCATGGCTTTGCCAAGAGCATCGCTAATAATTTTATAAACGGGAAAATGTAGTGGATTAAAACAAGCCGAATAATTCGGCATTTACTTTATTGATTACTTCGGCTTTCGCCTCATCTTCTTCGGCAAAATTGCACTGATCTACATCAATAATCAGAATGCGACCTTCCTTGTAACCGGATACCCATTTTTCGTAATATTCGTTTAGCCTGCGCAGGTAATCTAAGCGCAGATTATCCTCATATTCTCTGCCTCTTTTCTGAATCTGTGTGACCAAAGCGGGAACACTGGCTTTGAGATAAATAAGTAAATCGGGCGGGCTTATCAGCGAAGAAATCGTTTCGTATAGTTTCGTATAGTTTTCAAAGTCGCGGGTACTCATCAGCCCCATAGAGTGAAGGTTGGGGGCAAATATCATCGCATCTTCATGGATGGTACGGTCTTGTATCACCACTTCTTCACCTTTTTGGATTTCGATAATCTGACGAAAACGGGAATTCAAAAAATACACTTGCAGATTAAACGACCAGCGGGGCATGTCTTCGTAAAAGTCGTTGAGATAAGGATTGTTTTCTACATCCTCAAAGTGAGGCAGCCAAGCGAAATGTTTCGAAAGTATTTTGGTAAGGGTCGTTTTTCCGGCACCTATGTTTCCGGCCACTGCTACGTGCTTTATGGGTTTTTTCGCTACTGCTGATTTCTTGGCCATAGTATTGTTAAGTTATTGCTATCGGAAATAGCGTGGTCATTAGTGTGCGCTCTAAAATAAAAATTGTTTCGCTCTCAGAAACTTTTTATACCTATTATTTCCCTTACATCTTTCAATGTCCGGGCAGCACTTTCTCTTGCTTTGCTCCCTCCATCGCCTATAATCTCTGCTAACAATTTTTCATTAGATGCTACTTCTTTTATTTTTTCGCGAATAGGGGTAAGAAAGCTCACCATGTCTTCAGCCAATGCTTTTTTCATATCGCCATAGCGGATAGAGCAATCATTGTATTGCTCCTCAAAATAGGAGAGCGTTTCGGGAGGAGAAACCAATTTCATTAAATCAAACAGGTTTTGAATAGCCAGCGGCTTTACCGAATGTGGCGCAGTAGGCCCACTGTCGGTAGTTGCCCGCATCACTTTTTTGCGCAGCGCATCCGGCTCATCGGTGAGGTATATGCAACTTTGCTCTCCCTTCGATTTACTCATTTTGCCTTCGCCATCTAAACTGGGAATAGAAACAAGATTCGATTCAAAATTAAATGCCTGCGGTTCGGGGAAGTATTCTACCTGATACAAATTATTAAAGCGCGTTACAAAATCGCGCGTCATTTCTAAGTGTTGCTGTTGATCTTTCCCTACGGGCACTTTGGCAGCGCGGTGAATAATAATATCCACGGCCATTAACACCGGATAGGTGAGAAGACCGGCATTTACATTTTCGGGCTGCGACCTCACTTTTTCTTTGAAAGTGGCCGCTCGCTCCAGTTCTCCTAAGTAGGCAAACATGTTGACGATGAGATACAACTCCGGTATTTGAGGCACATCGCTTTGCAAATACAGAGTGCATTTATTCGGATTTACCCCGCAGGCCAAATACTCTATAATAATCTGGCGCACGTTCGCATGTAAGTCGGCCGGCTTGGGATGTGTGGTAAGAGAGTGGTAATCGGCTACAAAGAAATAGCCATTGAAAATCTCCTGCATTTTCACAAAGTTCACCACCGCGCCAAAATAGTTACCCAAATGCTGCTTGCCCGTTGGTCGTACTCCGCTAACTGTTATTTCCTTAACCATCTGTTTTATATTCCTAAATTGATGTAGGTTTGGCTCGCGAAAATAAAATAATTCAGAGATGGAGATAGATAATGAAATGGTAGAGCGATTGGCAGAATTGAGCAAGCTCGAATTTAATGAGGCAGAGAAAGCGAAACTGCGAAATGATATGAAGGGGATTCTGAATTTAGTGGAGAAATTGAACGAGGTAAATGTTGAAGGTGTGGCTCCTTTAATTTATATGAGTGAGGAGGTAAACATACTGCGAAAGGATGTGGTGAAAGATATGGTGACTAAAGAAGAAGCCCTGATGAATGCCCCTCAAAAGGATTCGGATTATTTTAAAGTTCCCAAAGTCATTAAAAAATAACCGAAGAAAGCGCACCTCCACTTTATGGCAATTATTGATATACAGAAAATCAGGAAGGAATATGTGATGGGCACTGAACTCATAGAGGCGCTCAAGGATGTTTCGCTTTCGATAGAAAAGAATGAATACGTGGCTTTGATGGGGCCTTCCGGCTCGGGCAAATCTACTTTGATGAATATTCTCGGATGCTTAGATACTCCCACTTCCGGCTCTTATAAACTAAACGGAACCGAGGTGAG
>CAZQYO010000157.1:1022-6737 GCA_964597415.1 uncultured Chitinophaga sp. | reverse complement strand
GCAGTATTAATTATCTAACCCAAAACATTTTCACTATGGAACTTTTAATTGCCTTCTTAACCTTTTTCCAAATCTCATTCGGAATAAACGAAAATCAGGTAAAGTTGGGCTGGACAAAAGACCAGGCCACTCAAATCTACCGTTCGAATGAGTACAACGCCTATTTAGATAATGGCGGGGTTGATTTATTCGATGCCAAAGGAATGCCGGCTATCAGCGTTACGGTAGATCCCGATCCTAAGAAGTAACCCATTTTTCACCTTTTAAATTCAGACTTATGCCAGCAATTAATGTAAAAGTCAGCAATGGTCAGGTGATTGTAGATAAGAAGTAAATTACTTCCTCACTCTCCTCCTGACGTCCTGCTAATAGGATTAATACATCCCTGCGCTTCTTAGGCTTTGCCGCCTAAACGCAGGGATTTTTAAATTCAGGAACTGCTCCCCAGCGATTAAATGCTATTTTCTATATTCGCGGCTCAATAATTTATTGACTAATGATATCAACAGACAAGAAATTGAACTACAAAGTTAAAGACATGAGTTTGGCCGAATGGGGCCGCAAGGAAATAAACTTGGCAGAAGCTGAAATGCCGGGTTTAATGGCATTGCGCAGCGAATATGGCAAGGATAAGCCCCTCCAAGGCGCTCGTATTGCCGGATGCCTCCACATGACTATCCAAACAGCCGTTTTAATTGAAACCCTCACTGAACTGGGCGCACAAGTTACTTGGAGTTCCTGCAACATTTTTTCAACGCAAGACCATGCCGCTGCGGCCATTGCAGCCACCGGAGTGCCGGTGTTTGCTTGGAAGGGAATGAATAATGAAGAATTTGACTGGTGTATTGAGCAAACCTTGACTGCCTTTGAAGGCGGCAAGGCGCTAAATATGATTTTGGATGACGGAGGAGACCTGACCAACATGGTATTTGATAAATACCCTGAATTAGTACAGGGCATCCGCGGAATCTCCGAAGAAACCACCACCGGAGTACATCGCTTATACGAAAGAGAGAAAAACGGAAGTTTACTTCTTCCGGCAATTAACGTAAACGATTCCGTCACCAAATCAAAATTTGACAATAAATACGGCTGCCGCGAATCTCTGGTAGATGCTATTCGCAGAGCTACCGATTTGATGATGGCAGGCAAAGTAGCTGTAGTAGCCGGATACGGAGATGTAGGCAAAGGTTCTGCTGATTCGTTGAGCAATTCAGGAGTTCGTGTTATTGTATCAGAAATAGATCCGATTTGCGCCTTACAAGCCGCCATGGAAGGATACGAGGTAAAGAAGATGATGAACGCAGTGAAGGAAGCGGACATCATAGTAACAGCTACCGGAAACTGCAACATTATTGAAGAGCGCCATTTCCGCGCTATGAAACACAATGCAGTGGTTTGCAACATTGGCCATTTCGACAATGAAATTGACATGGCTTGGCTGAACAAAAATTATGGCACCACAAAGGATGTCATTAAGCCGCAGGTAGATAAATACACTATTGACGGAAAAGATATCATTGTATTAGCAGAAGGTAGATTAGTGAATCTGGGATGTGCCACCGGCCACCCCTCTTTTGTAATGAGTAACTCGTTTACTAATCAAACTCTGGCTCAGTTAGAGTTGTGGAATCACGCTGAACGCTATGAGAACCGGGTATATACGCTTCCCAAATACTTAGATGAAAAAGTGGCTAAACTCCACTTAGAAAAAATAGGCGTAGAGTTGGATGAGTTAAGCGAAGAACAGGCTAAATATATTGGCGTGAAAAAAGAAGGGCCATACAAGCCCGAACACTATCGCTATTAATAGATAGCCGATGAGTCGTTTGCTCTAATTCGTTCCGACATCATTCTTACTTGACAATAATTTTCGGTAACAAAGATAGCCTCCTTCAAAAGAGGCTATCTCTTTTTATTGGAATAATAGCTCACATCCATGATTAGCATTGGGCTTGCTAATAATACCTAACAATTCGCACAGGTGGCAAAGAAAGCAGGGACAGCAAATGCTTTTTTTTAGATTCGCCACTTGCCTTACTCAATCATACTCCTTCACTATGAAAAAATCAATTACGCTTTTTGCTGTCCTGTTTACTTTGTTAGCTCAGGCTCAGTTTGTCAACCAACTTGTTTATCAGCGCTCTTTCACTCCTCAGCAAATTGATTCCGTGTTGGCCTCACAAGGGGTTCCTTCCGGCATTTTTCCAATTGCGTACGGAGCAAAAGCCTATAAAATTATTTACAACACCGTGAGTTGGGACAGCACTCACACTATTGCTTCCGGCTTGATGATTATTCCTGATCATCCCACTTGCAAAGTTGGGATTATCAGCTATCAGCACGGCACTACCATTAAGAAAAGCGATGTACCCTCCCGCTTTAATGGTGAGTGGTTTATTGCCTTGGCGGGGGCGGCAAAAGGTTTAGTATCGCTAATGCCCGATTATTTGGGATTAGGAGATGGCCCCGGGCTTCACCCCTATCAACATGCCCATACAGAAGCCACCGCGGTCATTGACATGATACGCGCAGCAAAAGAAGTGGTAGATACATTAGGTGCTCCGGTAAACGATCAGTTATTTCTGATGGGCTACTCGCAAGGAGGGCACGCCACCATGGCCGCTCACCAGCTAATACAAGAACAATTGGATAACGTGATGCACGTTACCGCATCCGCTCCCATGTCGGGGGCATACGATATGAGCGGAGTAATGGGAGATGTGATGGTATCGGACAGTGTATATCCCGAACCGTATTATCTGCCCTACTTGCTTTTTGGGTACAACCAAATTTATCACCTGTACACCAACACCAGCGATGTGATGGTGCCCCCTTATGATACTATCCTGGAGCCTTTATTTGATGGCAATCACAATGGCGGGCAGATTAACAGCGTAATGCCCAACGTTCCTAAATTGATCATGCAGCCTTACCAAATTGATTCTTTCAAAAATGACTCTCTGAACTTCTTTAAAGTGACCCTGCGGGAAAACAATACCTACAACTGGGTTCCCACTTCACCGGTTCGCATGTATTTCTGTAAAGGGGATCATTCAGTACCTTATCAAAATGCAGTAGTAGCTTATCAGCACTTTATACAGAACGGAGCTACTTTGGTAGATACCGTTAACATCAGTTCCACGCTTGACCATTATCCCTGCGCACAATTTGCCATATTAGGAGGAGTAAATTGGCTGAATACTTTTGCTTATTTACCACTTTCATCCAGTGTATCTGCCACCGATGCTACCACAGCTAATGCCGGGGATGGCACTGCCACTGCTACGGGAATAAACGGCAACCCGCATTACACTTACAATTGGAATACTGGCGATACTGCCGCTGCCATCAACGGGTTAAATCCGGGTACTTACTACGTTACTATCACCGATGGCAATCTGTGCACCCGATATGACTCTGTACAAGTAGGGCTTGCTTCCGGCATCAGTAATTTTACCATGAACAACTTGAGAATTTATCCGAATCCCGCTTCGAGTAAGGTGCAAGTGGAGTGGAGTAATTCGGATGACCACATTCGCACTATAGAGATGCACAGCACAGATGGCAGATTAATTACCACCTACTTGATGAACAGCGTTTCGGGCTTTCAGTTACTTTTTGACGACCTACTCCCTCAAGGGATTTACTACTTAAGCATTAAGACGGAAAAAGGAAAAGAAGCCAACCGCAGGATAGTGGTTCTTTAAGTAGTGAAGTAAATCATTCCGGCACATAAATACCGATTCTCAGATTGGTGATCCAACTTTGATGCGCTCTCTTGCGTAGTACAATACTCATTGAGAAAACGGAAAATGTTTCCGCATTTTTTAAGGCATGGTTTGCTAAGTATCTCCTAACACATTTCTTCTCAATCCCGCTATCCCCTTGGACCTAATTCCCTTATTGTATAATAGCTATTCTGCTATCGAATCAGGCTGTTGTTTCCTTAGCCTTATAGCGATTCTGCTTGTAGGCTGCTATAGGTGTCGCCCTACGAGAAGGAGCATATTCAATAAAAAATGCCCCTGCTAAAAGCAGAGGCAAGGAAGAATTTAGAGGAAGTGTGATTTACTTATTCACAGTAAATTTGGTTCTGGCAATCACTTGACCTTTGTTGTTCAGTATCTGAAGGCCATAAACACCATTCGCTACATCATTCAGCTTTATTGAATTACTGTTCGCATTCAACGCAGCATTCAGCACTTCGTTTCCAATCATGTCATATACGCGTGCAAAACATTTACCCGGATTTTCAAAATAGATATTCAGTTGAGTAGAAGCAGGAATGGGGAAAACGTTCACCTGCACCTGATTTACTTCTCCAATACCGGTATTGTCTAACACAATCATTCTTACCGCTGCCGGTGAAGAACTGGAAGTGCCGTCATTTAAGGTGTAAGAGAAGCTATCTAATCCTATAAAATTAGTAGCCGGAGTGTACGTAATCTTGCCGGCATTTACTGCAGCAGATCCATTTGCCGGCTGTGAAACAAGGGCAATTGTAAGACCGGAAACTGCATTATCGCAATCATCATCATTCCACTTAACGTCAATATCTCTAGCTGTATTTTTTACGGTAGTATCCATATCGTTTACCGCAATCGGGGGAAAATTATAATTGACCGGAAGATCCTCATAATATATACTATCCACTTTCAATACACTTCCGCGCATTAAACCGGAGGTTCCTCCGCCCAAAATTGCTTGCACATTGGGTACACTCGAAGCGATAAACACGACTAACGAATCGGGGGCATCGCAACTCACATAATTGAAGTTAGCTTCAAAAGGCAGGTAGCCGTTGGTCGCCATAGTGCTTTTAAAAATAGCTTCTCCAATCAAATCAGACTTTTCGGTAGTGGGGTTCCATTTTTTCAAAGCTGCCCATACAATGCAAGTATCGTAAGAGTTAGCATTGGTGTTGAACACCGGAGCATAATTATAATAGCCTTTAATCTTCCCTAACTTAGTAGTAAAAGGTTGTCCGGCTCCGGTGATAGAAAGCGGGGAAATAACACTGCCACTGGTTAAAAGAGTAGAAGTGTTAATCGGGAATTTACCGTTTACTATAAAACCGGGAAAGGTCAATTTCAACAATGGAAAAGAAGGAATGGTAGGCAGGTTAATGGTATCTGTAATAATTTGAGCTGCCAAAGAGCCGCTATGGTGATCGTTGGTTTGTGTTACAAAGAAAACACCCCCTAAGGAATCGGTACCGGTTAATGAATTGGAAGAAGTCCAACTGGCGGGGTTGCTGGCTTCAAAAGTGTCGGGCGGAATAGTATTGAGTCCCGGAAAGAAAATAGTGTCAGTTTGCCATATCTCAAAATCATTATTGGCAATTTGCGCATTCAGGCCGATGGCCGTGAAAAGCGACAACGCGAGTAGAATCTTTTTCATTAGCTTTAAATATCTAAGGATTAGGTTAAAAAATGTCTGCGAATATATTCATTTTCATCATTCCCTGTTAATCTTAAATTTACGAAGGCCACACCGGATTAGCATAAAAAAAACAAAAGCCCTCGCTTGCACGAGAGCTTCTTGTTTAACCCTTAAAAACTAAACTAATACTCTATAGACCGATAGCCTGAACAAAAGGTTGCTTTAGCTGTTGTAAAAGGTAGTTTTGACATTTATCAGCAGTTCCGTTAATATTGTTCTGCGATTATTATTTAACTCTAAAATTTACAAAATCATGGCTTTAGCAGTAGG
>CAZQYO010000157.1:0-1012 GCA_964597415.1 uncultured Chitinophaga sp. | reverse complement strand
CTCCCGATTTCAAATTATTTAATACGGACAAAAAGGAAGTTTCCTTGAGTGATTTCAAAGGTAAGAATCTCGTTATCCAGTTTTTTCCAGCAGCTTTTACAGGTGTTTGCACTGCACAGATGTGTACTTCCAGAGATGAGTTATCTTTCTTTAACGGGCTAAATGCCTCAGTAGTGGGAGTATCGGTTGACATGCCCTTTACGCAAGGTGTATTTAAAGAGAAAAACGGCATCAATTTCGACTTACTCTCTGACTTTAACAAGGAAATGATTAAGGCCTACGACATGGTTCAAGCAGAATTTGTGTTGGGAATAAAAGGAGTAGCGAGACGCGGTGTGGTAGTGGTAGATAAAAATGGAATAATACAATATGTGGAAGCAACTCCATCACCGGGGGATCAGGTTAATTTTGAGGCTCTCAAAAAAGCACTCGAAGGTTTAAAATAAATACGACCGCTCCAATAAATTTATTGGCCCGTAACCCCAAATGGTTTACGGGTTTTTCTTTTTTTTACAAATCCGTGACCATCACTTTTTATCATTTGTTCGTCTAACGAATTGAACTGTGAATATTTTGTATTGTTATCAGAGGGATAGATTCTTATCTTGTACATAGTTACCAGCACCAAACCAGAACAGAGTACATCATGGCCTACAAGAACTATAAATTCAAATCGCTTCGGGTTTTCGCTTCCGATGAATGGCTGGCGAACCGGTCAAGAGAGTACCGCACCGTTTTTGACAAAAGCGAAACCACCTACATTTCTTCTGAAGTAGCTTTTTATAATAAACTATTTGATGAGCAAGATTGGGAAGCCACAGTTACTTTAAAGGCCTTTTCGCATACCGATGGCAAAAAGAAAGAACTCTCGTCACAGGATGAAAAAAGAAAAGTGAAACTCAATGAGAATGTGGTGTACATCAATAAGGGCTGGGGAATGGCTACTCCGGGGGCATTTTGGAATAAAGGAGAATATAGTTGGGAAGCCTATATTGACGGAGAACTGATAGGC
>CAZQYO010000156.1:3756-6775 GCA_964597415.1 uncultured Chitinophaga sp. | reverse complement strand
GCCTTGCTGGGAGCCAGTGTGGCTGAAACTCTGTTTGAAAACCGTAGCCATATAACGGGGGAAGAAATAAAGATAAATGGTGTAAAACTGAAGGTCATTGGGGTATTGAAAAAAGAGGGAAGCGATTTGTTTGGCTTTACACTCGATAATAACGTGATAGTCCCCTTCAGTTTTATGAGCATGTTTGTAAACACTACGGGGCAAGATGGCGATCCGCTAATTGCCGTAGTGCCCAAAAAGGGCGTGCCTATAGAGGAGTTGAAATATCAGTTGAAAGGGGTCATGCGCTCCGTACGCAGACTATCGCCATTTGCGGAAGATAATTTTGCAATTAATCAGGTCAGTGTTTTTACAGAGGGAATTGCCTCCATCTTTTCGGTGGTGAGTATTGCGGGATGGGTGATCGGTATTTTTGCCATCATCGTAGGCGCTTTCGGTATTGCTAACATTATGTTTGTGGCCGTAAAGGAGCGGACATACATTATTGGTATTAAAAAAGCAATAGGAGCTAAACAGATTTTTATTCTGTTGGAGTTTTTGTTGGAAGCGGTTTTGTTGTGTGTGATCGGGGGCATTGTCGGTTTGCTGGTGGTGGTAGGGCTTATCTATGTGTTGCAGTATCTTGTGACGCATGTGTGGCACTCTGACTTTAAATTCTACATCACCTTCTTTAATCTGGCCTTGGGAGTTTCTATCTCTGTAATCGTGGGTATTGTTGCCGGATTTATTCCGGCTTGGTCGGCTTCACGCATGAAGCCCGTAGATGCCATCCGGAGCAAATAATCAGAAACGAGTTTATCGCAGCGAAAGCTACTCTGGGGGGCAAAGGCTTTAGCAGTAGGACGAAGCAGTAAAGAGCCTGCTTTCCTATTTTATTTCTTTGAGCTTAACCGGTGAAACGCCTATTTTTTTGCAAACGGCAGCGGCTCCTTTGTTGCAGAAGCCGGCAATTTCTTTTAAGGAGTATTTCTGAGCATAGGCCATGGCGGCAATACTGATAACGGTATCTCCAGCCCCCGACACATCTGCGGCTTTGATGTTGCGAGCCGGAACAATAAACGAATTGCCGGTTTTGGTGAAACAGAAAATTCCGTTGGCGCCCAAGGTGACCATCAGGTTTTTAAAACGGTTTTTTCTGCGCAGTTCCTCGGCACCGCTCCGAAGGCTCTCTATACTTTTGGCATTGATACGGTAGCCGATAGCTTCTGAAAATTCGCGCAAATTGGGTTTGAATAAGTCAATCGCCTGATATTCGAAGAAGTATTTTTCCTTAGGGTCAACGGTGACGGGGATTTCATTTTTGGTAGCCAGTAAAAGTATCTGTTTGATGAGGGAACGGGTCAATACTCCCTTGTTGTAATCTTGCAAAATGATGACATCAATTTTAGTGCTGTTGAATATCTTTTTAAACTCTTTGAGCAGTAACGATTCCTGAGCGGGTTCTAAGTATTCTACTTCTTCTTCATCGAAACGAACCACCTGTTTATCCTCGTCAAACACGCGAGTTTTTAAAGTAGTGACCCGGCTTTTGTGTGGCAGCAGATGGTCGGTATTTACTTCGCTGTCCTCTAACAGTTTTAGTAGCACTGCCCCGGTTGCATCCGCACCAATCATGCTCAAAAGAATAGGGTTGCCGCCCAGTTCCTTAATATTCAACGCTACATTGGCGGCTCCTCCCGGGCGGTACTCCTTTGACATGATTTCAACTACCGGCACAGGGGCTTCGGGCGATATGCGATTGACTTCACCGAACAAATAAAAGTCAACCATTACATCTCCGACAATCAGTATGTTGAGGTCTTTGAAATTCAGATTTACGGACATCTAAAGGTGGTTTGTGTTTGACGAAAGCGATATAGAGTTATACTAATTTACTAAGAGTGATTTTGATTCGTTTGCAAGCTTCAATCAACTTATCTTCTGAGGTGGCGTAGCTCATCCGCAGACAGTAGTTATCGCCAAACGCTTCGCCACTAACCAAGCCTACATTGCCTTCGCTCAGCAAGAAGAGTGAAATGTCTTCTGGGGTTTGCAGGGTTTTGCCGTTGAAACTTTTACCAAAGTAATCGCTGACATCAAAAAAGAAATAGAAAGCGCCATCGGGTAAATTGACTTTTAGTCCCGGGATATCTTTCAATAAGCCATATACTAAATCTCTGCGCTTGAGAAATTGTTCGGTCATTTTATAAGTAGGCGTTAAGCTGCTCAACAGTGCAGCTTCTCCCGCTTTCTGTGAAATAGAGCAAGTGCCGGAGGTAAACTGACCTTGCATTTTATCGCAGGCTTTGGCCACCCAAAGTGGAGCACCTATGTAGCCTAATCGCCATCCCGTCATAGCAAAGCCTTTACTAAAACCATTCACGGTAATCACCTGCTCTTTAATATCGCTGAATTCAGCTAAGCTGGTGTGGCGCTGTCCGGTAAAGTTGATGTATTCGTAAATCTCATCGCAGAGCACCATCAAGTGAGGGTGTTGTTTTATCATCACGGCAATGGCTTCGAGTTCCTCGCGGGAATACACCGAACCGGTGGGGTTGCAGGGCGAAGAGAAAATCATGAGTTTGGTGCGGGGGCTGATGTGCTTTTCAAGCATAGCCGGAGTAACTTTAAAGTTAGATTCGATGGTAGTGGGAATTTCTATACACTTGCCTTCTGCTAAATCGGCTATGGCGGCATAGCTGACCCAATACGGTGCAGGAAGCAGTACTTCATCACCGGGATTAATCAGCGACAACACCACATTGGCAATGCTCTGTTTAGCTCCGGTAGAAACGACTATTTGATCAATAGTATAATCCAAATGATTATCCCGCTTAAATTTTTGAGAGATAGCCTTGCGCAGTTCAGGATAGCCGGATACCGGGGTGTAATGCGTGTATCCCTCATCAATGGCAGTTTTTGCGGCTTCTTTAATATGCTGTGGGGTATCAAAGTCGGGTTCGCCAAGACTGAGGTCTATAATGTCTTTGCCCTGCGCTTTCAACTCGCGGCTCATCTTAGACATTTTGATAGTGGCAGA
>CAZQYO010000156.1:0-3746 GCA_964597415.1 uncultured Chitinophaga sp. | reverse complement strand
CATTACAGTAAAATTAACGCGCGAACATAGGTAAGCCACAGAAATTGAGGCAAGAAAAAGCGGAGAAGTAATTCACTCTTTATTCACCGAAGGGAAAATGAGTTCCGCGAACGGCAGATAGGGCTTCATTAAGAGGAAGCGAAATCCCAGGCGGTTCCCTGTTTGGCTCCGGGGGCAAACAGATGTGGGTAATGTAATTTCAACTCTTGCACAAATAGGTCGAAAGGGAAGTCATCAAACTGGCCATACTCGTGCAAATATTCCATGTATAATTTACCTCCTTCAAATTGGTGGAAAATAGAGTTATGCTCTCCGTCAAACTCGAGGGCTTCTGCCCCAAAACGCTCGCAAAGTGATTTATTAAAGGCAGGGGTACACTTTACCCATTTATTCTCTAACCAAAATTCATTGTACCCATGAAACACAAACTTGTCGCTGCGAAGCATTTTGCGAAATTTCTCAGTACTCAAGTGATTGCGCACTATAGAAAAGCCGAGGCGCGATGGAATACCGAACACTCTGCCTACAGCACACAGCAAGAGTGACTTTTCTATACAATATCCGGTACCCCGGCTCAGCGTTTGCGAAGCGGAAATTGCTTCGGGTTTTAAAATCAGATGATATGGGTCGTATAAAATATCATCGCGCACCGCATAATACAAGTCTATCGCTTTTTGTTTGTCGCTTTTAGAAGTATTGGTTTGGAGGTGAGCGTAGGCGATTACATTGGGATTGTCGCTATCAATAAACCTTGTTGGGGAGAGGTATTTTTCAAAATCCATTTTAATCATCCTATTACATCTATCACAATGGGCACATCAAAGCTTATTGCTATTTGCAGCATTTGCCTTTTCCTTTCGTGCAATTTTCTGGCGCATTAGCTTTTCCGCAATGCCCCATTGCCATACATTCTTCTTTGCTCATAATGCAACTGCCGCGTTCTTTCATCATGGTAGCACAAGCCTCTTTGCCCATCATTTTTTCGCAGGTGCTTTGATCCATTACCATGCTGTCGCCTTGCCAGTGGCATCCGGGCATAGAGTCGTTCATCATGGTGCAACATTTCCCCTTTCCCATTTTATCACACGCTCCATCTTTTTTATAGCAACCTTGCTGTTCTGTTTGGCAAGTAGCTTGCGTGCACTGATGGCAGCGTTGAAAACCGCGAACCCCCATCCATATCATACCGGCAAGTGATAGCACTATGACTAACCAAGCGAGGCCGCTCATCAGCCCGCCCATGTATTCGCGTTTTACTTTAATCAGCAAATAAACACCGGCAGCTAAGGCCAAAACGGATAAAGGGAATGCAAGCATAGGTTTGAATTTTGCGCTAAGATAGTCGGGATTTGTGAATTGAGTAGCGGAACGCAATAATCACAAAAAAAGGGTTGTTTAAAATCAACCCTTTTAATCAGATCAAGCTGTGCTGAGGCACTATAATTTCTCTATCACAATGGCGCTGGCTCCACCACCACCGTTGCAGATGCCGGCACAACCCAATTTGCCGCCCTTGTGTTTTAAGACTGAAATAAGGGTGCAGATAATGCGAGCACCACTGGCACCTACCGGATGTCCCAAAGCGACAGCACCGCCAAACACATTTACTTTGGCAGGGTCTAAGCCGAGCAATTGGGTGTTGGCCATAGTGACGTTGCTAAAGGCTTCATTGATTTCAAAATACTCGATGTCTTTCATCTCTAAGCCTGCTTTTTTAGCGGCTTTAGGCATTGCCAACGAAGGAGAAGTAGTAAAATCATCCGGAGCCTGTTCGGCATCGCCATAACCGATAATTTTTGCGATAGGCGTGAGTCCGAGTTCTTTTATTTTTTCGCCACTCATTAATACTACCGCAGCAGCTCCGTCATTAATCTTAGAGGCGTTTACAGCGGTAACTGTTCCGTCTTTGCCGAAAGCCGGTTTCAAGGTAGCCACTTTATCAGCGCGCAGTTTTTTGTATTCTTCATCTTCTCCTACAAAACTGGAAGCTCCGCGTCCGGGAATTTCTACATCAAATAACTCATCAGCAAACCAACCGTTTTTGTAAGCCTCCGTGGTACGCTTATACGATTCCAGCGCAAATGCATCCTGAGCTTCGCGACTAAAATTAAATTTACGCGCACATCGGTCGCCACTGCTTCCCATCATTTCTTTGCTATAAGGATCTTGAAGTGCATCGCGAACAATCGCATCGGTCAGTTCTGCATTGCCATAACGGTATCCGTTGCGCCCGCTGCCCACCATGTAAGGAGCATTGGTCATGCTTTCCATTCCTCCACATACGACCACATCCTTATCTCCCAAGAAGATAGATTGCGCTCCGTAGATGATCGCTTTCATACCCGAGGCGCAAACCTTGTTCACCGTAGTGACTGTAGCTCCCAGATGAATGCCTGCGGCTATAGCTGCCTGACGAGCCGGAGCCTGTCCATTGTTCGCTTGGATGACGTTGCCCATGATTACTTCTTCCACCTCATTTCCGGTGATGCCGGCTCTTTCTATCGCCTTTTTAATTGTCTGTGCTCCCAACTGCACAGCGCTGAGTGAGGCTAATACCCCGCTCATGCTTCCGATAGGGGTGCGCGCCATACTTACAATATATACTTCTTTCATGTCGTTGAATTTTAGTGCGAATGTATAAAAATACGTTACTCCTCAAGGATGAGTTAGCGAGTAGTTGTTGTATTTATGTGTTTTAGGATTGCGATATTCGCAGCAGCTTAAACTTTTAATTTACAGAAATATCTCCGATGCGGACATTAGGAATACTGGATAAAATGCCTACTTCGTTTATTAATCCTGTGCAATATTTTTTGCCAATGGGAAACGATAAGGTGGTACTAAATGAATTGGTGGGTCATTCCTTGCGATTGCAATGGACCGGAAATATTTACTGCACTGTTTGTGGAAGAAAAACCTATAAGAGTTTTGGAGAAGGGATGTGCTACTCCTGTTTTGCGAATGCTCCGGAGAACGCGGAATGTATTGTGCGGCCTGAATTATGTGAAGCACACTTAGGTAAAGGGCGCGATCCAGAATGGGAGGTAAAAAATCATTTGAAGCCACACTTTGTTTATCTGGCACTCACCAATACCGTAAAAGTGGGCGTTACTCGTGGAGATCAAATACCTACCCGGTGGATTGATCAGGGAGCTAACAAAGGAATTATTCTGGCAGAAACTCCTTATCGGCAATTAGCGGGCTTAATTGAAGTAGAACTAAAAAAACATTTGAGCGATAAAACCAACTGGCAGCGAATGTTGAAGAATGAAGTGGCGACTGAGTTGGATTTATTGCAGGAAAAGGAGAGAGTGAAACTATTGTTGCCTGAAAATTTACAACAGTATGTTTCTTCTAACAATGAAATTGTAGAATTGAAATACCCTGTTCTGGAATATCCTGCGAAAGTTACGAGCCTTTCATTTGAAAAATTGAATCCTATTGAAATGCCGTTGATAGGTATTCGCGGTCAGTATTTCATTTTTGAAAACGGCTTCGTCATCAATATTCGCAAAAACAGCGGTTACGAAGTGGAGTTAATTGCTTAAAACTTCACTGAGCCAAACACCTTTTCAATTAAAGAGTTGGCCGTGCCGGCAGGGTCTTTTCTTATTTTGGCTTCCTCCTGAGCCACCATATAAAATAGACCGCTTATCGCTTTGCGAGTGGCATAGTCAGGCAGGTCGGTGTTTACCTTCGACACAAAAGGGATTTTATTGTAGCGGGTGGTAATGTCTCTCCAGTAT
>CAZQYO010000155.1:0-6778 GCA_964597415.1 uncultured Chitinophaga sp. | reverse complement strand
ACAAGTTCAAATAGTGGCCAACCAAATAAATAAGATAACGTTATTTTGTAGTATTATTTTGCTGTCTTGTAGTTCAAGGTTTGGATATAAAAATCCTGATCAAGTCTCATTGAATATTAGTGAGTCCATTAATAACAAGACATTCATTGCAGAATATCAAGCTCAGCATATCGTCTTAGATGATAGTGCTTTTCAATTTCCAATAAGCTCTATTTGGATAGAAAGAAAATGGAATTTAACGCTTGACTCGGATGGAGATGAAACAATAGCAATAGGCTCTAAGCCAGGTAATAGAATGGTGTTCTCTCTTTTCGTCAATAACAAATTGAATGAGGATAATTATTTGACTAAGTGGATCATATCGGATGACTCGGAAACTATGGGAGGTCTAATTAGCAATAAAATCTTCATTGATATGAATGAATCAGTACCGGATTCTATTAAACTCGGCATCTATTGGTTATCAGAAGAAAATGTTTACAATTACGGTAAGGTGCTGCTTGCTAGTTTTACAGCTATAAAATGTTCACCCCACTACCCCCCTCTGGTGCGAGCCTGCCGTAAAGTATAGCACGGTGTGATGTTTGTGCTAGCGGCGTGTACGAGAATCCGGTAGATTTGTTCAGTATGGATTCGTTGGGCTACAACTACACTACCTACGGCCTGGAGTATGGATTGTTTACGCAATGCAACAGCCTGAGCGATAAGTATGAGTTTGGGTATAACGGGCAGATGAAGCTGAATGAGCTGGCGGGGATTGGGAACCACAACACGACGCTGTTTTGGGAGTATAGCCCGCAGGTGGGGAGGCGGTGGAATCTGGACCCGGTGGTGAAGCCGTGGGAGAGTAGATACAGTGCTTTTGGAGATAATCCGCTGACTAATTTTGACTTTCTTGGCGATAAATGGAAAAATGCATCGGACGTGGCAATGGCTAAACGTTTAACGAAAAAAATTGAAAGGCGGATAAGCCGGTTGGAAAAACGAGCAGACAAATTTGAAAATCGTGCAAAAAAGCTTGCAGAAAAAGGCAAAACTGATCAAGCGAATAAATTTAGGGAAAGAGCGTTGGATGCCCGACAAGGTGTAGAGGAGCTCAATAAATCTATTCAAGACTTGGACGATATGTCTAAGAGCTTAACGGAGTTTACATACAAGTGGGTTTCGGATCCATATGTGAGTGAACATCACACATATATGGATGGAACGGGTACTGTTATAATGGAATATGGAAATGATGCTACAGCAGTACATGAGACTACACATGGACATCAGGAAATAACAGGGGAACTGCAAATGATACCTGGAACCAATCAAGCGAGCTATATTGATGCAACCGATGAAGCAAAAGCATATAAACGTCAATATTACTTTGACCCCACTTCGGTAACAGGCATTGCGACCTCGCCTCATCAAACGATAATCAAAGGAGATGATATTACCGCTAATTGGGTAATGAAGCTCTGCACAATTAATAAAGATGGTTCTATTACGTTTGGATATAAGAACCAAATACCGCTCGGCCCGGTAAATGTTCCGCCTCCCCCGTCACCGAAGCAACAGCCAAACAACAAATGATACAAAGGATGAAAAACCACAGTTGGGTCGACATTGCTTGTATATTATGTGTGTTGAGCATGTTTTCATGCAATTTTCCTTCACAAAAATTTATTGACAAAGAGCGAGAGAAACTTGAGAAATGTCGGAGTAATTGGACATTTAGGGACTTAGATACGGTTATACAAGTGAAGGCAGAGTTGTTTCAGGAAAAAGGTGTGTTTCACATGCGGGCGCACCCGAACTTTGTTATCGGACGTTTGCAAGATGGAACATACGTAGGTATTCTTGATAAAGAATATACCAAAATCGTTAAAATAGGGACTGCTTTAATCGTAAAGCCCGATAAATGGAGTGATTTAGACAAGGCGCGCCTGAAGCCACAATTCTTAATAAACAAAAATTCCCTAAAAAATGATTTATACTGCAAAATAAAAATTATTTTTTATGGAAAAATAAAATAGTGTAACATGCCTTACGGGAGTAACCAGCCCTTCCAACCCGAGTGCATCTATTACCGTGGTAGTAAGCAAAGCCCCCGGCAGCGGGGTGTACGAGAATCCGGTAGATTTGTTCAGCATGGATTCGTTGGGCTACAACTACACTACCTACGGCCTGGAGTATGGCTTGTTTACGCAGTGCAACAGCCTGAGCGATAAGTATGAGTTTGGGTATAACGGAAAATACAAGGATAATGAAATAGCCGGGATAGGGAATAGTTATGACTATGGGTTTAGAATGTACAATCCGAGGATTGGAAGATTTTTTACTGTGGATCCTCTTGCGAAAAAATATCCTTGGTATTCTACTTATCAATTTGCTGGCAATAATTCGATACATTTCATTGATTTAGACGGTCTAGAGCCAGCCGCTCCAAGAAGTTTGTTCCCTTCATGGATGAGAACGGGAGCTTTTGGGATGAAACATCCAATGGCGGCAGGAAAAATTGGAACGGCCTCGACTTTCGCAACCAATATATCTTCGAATGCTGCACGATTTGCACGTAATACTGGATTGCCCGAATCGCCTACCCGTGAGGGGTCTCATGTAAATGCTTATAGACACGCATTGTGGCAGGCAACGATAACAAAAGAATTTGGAAGTACAATTGCTCAGGCAGCAGGGTATGCCCATGAAGAAAGTCCACGTGCGGTAGATGCTCCATTTATTCAGACTTCATTTACTTCCAACGAGCTAGCAAAGGCGGATGAAACTGCGGATTTATTGAATAATATCCTCGGCCGAGCCATAGGCAATGCAAATCCGAATGCAACTATGAATGAATTAGCATCTAAAGTATTAGATGATTTTCATTCTAATGGACTTAATGTAGTAGTAGAAGTAAGGGATGTAAACAATAAAATCATTGGTTATGAGGTGCAAAATGTGAAGCTAACAGACCAACAATATGCCGATGCAAAAAAAGCGTTGAATGGTACTGATGAAAATGGAAAAAACGATGAGGACAAAAAAAACCAAGAAGAAAATGAAAAGAAAGGCGAAGACACTCAAAAGAAGGAGAATGCGGCGTCTACAAATGGGCCAAAAATTTAATTCGCATGATAAAAATTGAGCTAATACCTTGTCTGCTTCTTTTTCTTTGTGGCCTATTTTCTTGCAATCAAGGAACAAATAAGGTTAAAGATAAAGTAATGAAGTATATGGAGGGGAAAGATTCAGCGGAATTTAGAATGTCACAATTTACTCCATTCGATTGGGACAAGATGTTCGCTTTTGGATATGATGTACCGAGAGAAAAGATTCAGGATATTATAGGATGCAAATACGAGGATTATGAACCATATGCTGACAAGATTATATTTGTTAATGATGGTCAGGTGATTTATAAAGAAATTGAAGAAATAAATATAGAACAGCCAAACAGCGGTCAATTGATATTTGACCGACCCTATGGGAAGCAATACTTCATGTGTTCACACGATAATGATGATTTCAGTATCGTTAGAATGAACATTTATGATGAAAGAGGAAGCTGCTATTTTTTATTAAGATGGATAGGCCAATAATAAAATGACCTTACAGCCTATAGTTGAGTATGGCCTGTTTACGCAATGCAACAGCCTGAGCGATAAGTATGAGTTTGGGTATAACGGGCAGATGAAGCTGAATGAGCTGGCGGGGATTGGGAATCATTACCAATATAAATTCAGAGAAGATGACCCGAGGATAGGCAGATTTTGGAGCATTGATCCTCTCAGAACCAAGTATCCCAACTTGAGTGTATATCAGTTTGCAGGCAATACTCCTGTATGGGCAAGAGAATTGGAAGGGTTGGAAGCATGGTATACTGCTGGTACATACGGTGAAAGTGGTTCGGAAGCAATGAAACCTGTCACTTGGGGACCTCTATCCCAAAAGGTAATAAACATACTTGGGTTAAAAGGTGCTCCGACCTATAATGTGCCCAATGTTACTGTAAACTCCACAAAAACTAAATCATCTGGGTGGGGGCTTAATTTTAAACTAAGAGGAGCAGTCAAAGGAGGTACCGAATATGCAGACCTATCTGCCGATCTTCAAAAGTCCGTTGCGTTAGGATACACCCAAGGGAAAGTCAATACTTATCTTGAAGCTGACATTGATGTAACTCAGCCTTTCTCTCTAGCACCTGGAGCCACCAGAAACGATGGTTCTGGAACGTATCCTGGCGATGGTACAACTTCCACAAATGATAAGCTTGCAGTTAAAATGGGACCGCTTCAATTCAGTAGTGAAGAGGTGACTGAAACGAAAGAAGGTGCATTAACGGCTCACTACCTTAAACAGAGTCATAGCATTGGTGGTGTAATCGGTTCTTATACTGTTTCACATTATACTGATTTTCTCAATCACAGAATATTCACAGTCACCCAGAAGCAGATTGGACTTAATATTGAAGGAAGTGCCGGGCTTCTGTTAGGCGGAGAAGCCGAACTTAGATTTGGGGTTATTAAGCGAGATACTATATTCGGAAAATAGTCATTCATGGAACGTAGCATTAGAAAACATTTAATTGCCCTGTCAACAAATGGATATAAAATTAAAGATGCGGTCAACGTCTTAGTGATTGAAAGAAATGATAATAGTTTTACCTTCTATTTGAGGCCAAAGCCCGTTTGGATGAAGCTTGTGCCCATTTTCTTTTTTATTGAAGTCAATGTGTTTGAAGAGCAGCGTTATGAGTTGAATATTGGAATTAACTACATAACAATTGCTATATGCATATTCCTTCAGTCAGTAATTATCTTAGGCTTTATTAGCGCAGGACATGAGTTTGCTATTGTTGTGATAATTGAGACCATATTATTTTGTATAGTTAAGACTTATGGATATCTGCGTTTAAAGAAGCTTATTCCCGAATTAATGCAAGAGTCAATGTCACAAGTTGAAGTGTAGATTTTTCCCTTACTTACTTTTCGCCTTTGTTGGTGTTCTCACTCCCCGCCGCTGCCGCGTCTTTTGACCGAGCGCAATTGGCTACCAGTTCTTTGAAAACGGCTCATTCTGAACCTGTCTTCGAGCTATGTTAAGCCCCCGGCAGCGGCGTGTACGAGAATCCGGTAGATTTGTTCAGTATGGATTCGTTGGGCTACAACTACACTACCTACGGCCTGGAGTATGGATTGTTTACGCAATGCAACAGCCTGAGCGATAAGTATGAGTTTGGGTATAACGGGCAGATGAAGCTGAATGAGCTGGCGGGGATAGGGAACCACAACACGGCGCTGTTTTGGGAGTATAGCCCGCAGGTGGGGAGAAGGTGGAATCTGGACCCGAAGCCACGTGTTTGGGAAAGCAAGTACAGTACCTACGGAGATAATCCAATATGGCGGGCAGATATATTTGGCGATGAATGGTATGAAAAAAAGAATGGGAAGGCCGTATGGCGGAATAAGCCACTGAGTGATAAGAAAATGAAGCGGAAGGGGTGGACGTATTTAGGTAAGACGGCGGAAGGAACGACTAAAGATGGCGACCCGGCGCGTGGTAATGAAGATGGTAGCATAAGTGTAAATCTCTTTAAGGGTGTGCCCATTGATGTTCATGCCGGTTTAGGCAATCAAAAAGCGGAAGAGAAAAGTGCAGAAAAAAGAATGATAGAGGCATATCAAGGGGCTTTTGAAGCGGGATATACACCATCTACCAACTTAAAATATACTGCTGCTGCACTTGGAGTAATTGCGTTGCCTGCTCTACCTTTTATAGCAGTTGAGTTAGGAGCAACAACTGGCGGTAATTTATTACTTAATGCATTAAGGCCTCGGCCATTTAACATCGCAGCAGCAGGAACTGATGCTATAAATCAACTATCAACAAAGGATATTCGAGATTTTAACGTAATGGGCACTATTGCAAACGGTTTTTGGAGGAATCCTTTAATGGCTGCTGGCTTGAGCGGATTTATCAATCTATCATATAATTCATTTATAACAAATAGAGGAGAAACGGTGTTGAGGGCTGCAAATGATAAGCGTGTTTGGATAAGTGTTGTAAGTAATACAGCTGGTAATGCTGCTGGAAATATATTGTCCCATAGCTACGGCAATTTTATAGGCAGTATGTACGGCAATGTAATAGGAAATGAACTTGAAAGACAAACAATTGATATGGGGAAAAAGAAATGAACAAAAATATAATTATTATTATATGCTTGCTACTTATAGCAACAATAGTAGCTGTGAAGGCGATTTCGGACAGGGATACCTTACATGCTAATTTTATCCTTACTACGGGATGTGTTTATGATTGGGAGTATGTGCTGAAATCTGGCGGGGAATGTAAGTTGTTATATGTATTTAACGATGGTAAGAGGGGGCAGTATGTAACCGGAAAATTAGATTTGGTGAAAAACCATCGTCTTTTTATAAACAAGTGTTTCCCGGTTATATTTTCTCCAAAAGATACAAGTCTTAATGCCATTTTGATTACGCCAGGAGATTTTTCGGCTATTAACTATTCATTTCCAGATAGCTTAAACTGGATACTAGAAATAATTCAAAAATAATCTCCACACTTGTGCAAGAATGCAGTTGAGCCAGGTGCAGTGGCGTTCTTGTGCCGCAGCCGTGTTCAACAGAGACAATACACTTATGCATCATAAGCCGTTGCTATCGCTTTTGTGAATAAAAATGTTTTTCGCCTTTGTTGGTGTTCCCACTCCCCGCCGCTGCCGCGTCTTTTGACCGGCAACGAACTCATTTGCTGTTTATCTTGCCCTTCT
>CAZQYO010000154.1:0-6791 GCA_964597415.1 uncultured Chitinophaga sp. | reverse complement strand
CTGAACTAAAGACACGGAACAATTCCGAAGCCCACTCGCTCCATATCTTTCCAAAAGCCCGGGTAAGACTTTTGCACTACTTCCGGCTCTTCTATTTCAATCTCCCCTAACAAAGCAAGAGAAGCAAAACTCATGGCCATACGATGATCATTATAAGTACGAATAGCCTGCTCAGGCAGTTTAAATTTTCCGCGTAACTGATAGAAATGATATTCCTCTGAATAATCGAACCGGTAACCGCATTTGGACAGTTCTTGCTGTAAAGCCAAAACCCTATCTGTTTCTTTAATCCGCAGGCTTTCGATACCCGAAAAAGTAGCGGCCACATTCTTCGCAGCAAACATGGTAGCAAAGGTTTGCACCAGGTCGGGATTGTCGGCATAATTCAGTTTCATCACCTCCGGGTAAGTACTTTGCACTTTCCTGATCAAAGCTCCGCCATCTGTAAATTCGGTGAGCACGCTGTAACGTTTCATCCAGGAGGCAGTCGCTTGATCGCCTTGCAACCAGTTATTTTGCAAACCCTCTAAAAATATCTCTGCCCCCTCCGACAGAAAAGCCATAGAGTACCAGTACGAGGCAGCACTCCAATCGGCTCCTACCTGAAAATCTACTGCATTAAAAATTCCCGATGGCACAGCCACCTGTTGGCGTTCAAGGGAACACTTCACTCCAAAATGTTGCAGCATACTCAAAGTCATTTCGATATAGGGTACCGAAACAAGCGGAGAGAGAAACCGAACAGTTAATCCATTGGGAAGAAATGGCGCAATGAGTAGCAAAGCCGTAATAAACTGACTACTGATATGACCTTCGATAAACACTTCTGATTTTAAATGGTCGAGAGAATGAAGCGGCCGAATTTCGAGGGGAGGGAAACCCTCTTGCTTCAAATAGTGCACCTCAAAACCAATTTCATTTAAGGCATTTACTAAGGGAGCAATAGGCCGTTTTTGCATTCGCTCAGAGCCGGTAATAATTTTATGTTGATTGGTAGCGGCATAATACGCGGTCAGAAATCGCATACTGGTTCCGGCATCCAACACATCTACCGTTTGCGCCTCCGAAGCAAGATTTTTTTGTAACTGCTGCGTGTCTCGCGCTTCGGAAAGTTGCTGCACCTCAAAGCGACATCCGGACAAAGCCCGGAGTATCAATGCGCGATTACTTTCGCTTTTTGAGCCGGGGAGAGGAATACTTCCGATTAACTTTCGGGAGGGATGTGAAATTCTGATTTTACTCATGCACGAAGCGAATTAAAGTAAATCAGCGATTCGCGTATCCACTCCTTTTCAACGCTCTGATGTATAGTGTAGTGTCCAATGCCTTTGAGCAAGGTAAATTGCGGCAGGCCTCTTTCTTGTTTTTTATCCTGAGCCATTAGCGCAATAATTTTGGGGAAATAAAATTCAGGAATAATTTCGGCAGGGAAATAATGTAGAATGGTCTCCCCAATCATTTTCAATTCCTCTTTGGTAAGCCCTCCTTTCTTTTCGGAGAGATAACTTTCCGCTATCATACCGATAGCCACCGCTTCTCCGTGTAAGAGAGAGTGCGTTTCGTCCTGCAAATAAAAACTTTCCATCGCATGGCCTATTGTATGCCCAAAGTTCAAGGCTTTCCTAACATCTTTCTCTAAAGGATCTTGCGCCACAATATGCTGTTTAATCGAAATGCTCTTCTGCACCAAATCATTCCAGGAGGTTAGTGAAGTATGATTAGCGGAGAGCCGCAAATGCGAAGAAGTCAATTGTTCAAAGGCCTGCTTATCTGCTATTAAATAATGTTTAATGACTTCGGCAAAGCCCGAACGCAGTTGCCGCTCCGGTAGAGTGGTCAGAAAACCGGTATGCACAAACACCGCTTCCGGTTCATTAAATAAACCCACCTGATTTTTGAAACCCATAAAATCTATACCGCACTTAGCTCCCACACCGGCATCTACCATCGCTAACAAGGTGGTAGGAATATTGACAAAACGGATTCCTCTTTTATAACAACCCGCTGCAAAGCCTCCTACATCACCAATAACCCCTCCCCCAAGATTTAGAAGCAGTGCTTTGCGGTCGGCATTCGCTTCAGTTAGTTGTCGCCAGATGTACTCACAAGAAGTAAGTGTCTTGTTGCTTTCACCACTTTTTATCGGAATGAGTTGATGGGCGGTAAGAGCGGAAAGAATTTTAGGATAACAGTGGTGAAGCGTATTTTCATCGCCCAACACAAAAAGACTCGTGGCATTTGCAGAGAGGATAAATTTTCGGAGAAAGGAAAACGATTCGTCTTCCACGTAGAGGTCTTTCATCAAAACTTTCTTTCCAAAATAATAGAGCCGATTAAGGCATCGCGGGCATTGAATTTATAGCTCAACTGATATTCCTGCATTTCGCGGGCTTCGGCTTCTTCAATGGTTTCAATCTTGTAAATTCCCTCATTGGCCAATTTCAACTTACCTGCATCCGATTTCTCCTCTGGAGTGATATCGCGTTCATACACCGTTTCTTCCCAAGTGCCGTCCAATAAGTCTGTTTTGATTTTCCTTTCATGCAGAAATACCTCACTGCCTTTATCTATTACCAGAGGGGCGGTGGGCATACCTTTCACCACAGGTTTTTCCACCGGTTTTCGTTTTGCTTCCTCAGCAGCCTGCATTCTTTTAATTTCCTGAAAGATGTCTCCCAATGGGTTGGGAGGGGTTACGGGCTTTTGTTTAGGTGGGGTGCCTACCGCCTTCTTCTCTTCTGCTTTCTTACTCATCGAATACAGAAAATACAAAATGCCTATGACTATGTAGATGATAACTTTGGGTTCCACGCGATTTTCTTTACAGCAACTAATTTATATAAACCGTTTTAATGTTCACGAACTCTTTTAGTCCATACTCTGACAACTCCCTGCCAAAACCACTGCGTTTAAACCCTCCAAAGGGTAAGCGCGCATCACTCTTCACAATATTGTTGATGAATACATTGCCGGCTTCGAGGTCAGCAGCCATTGCTTCAGCCTTAGTTGTATCGGCTGTCCAAACTGAAGCCCCTAAACCATATACCGAGTTATTCGCTAAAGCAATAGCTTCTGCTGCATCTTTTACGGTGATCACACTCCACACCGGTCCAAAAATTTCTTCTTCAAAAGCGCGCATCCCTGGCTTCACGTTTGTCAACACCACCGGTGAAACATAATATCCTTTTTTATCCGACACAGACTGCCCGAAAGTGGCTACGGCTCCTTGATTTACCGAATCGGTAATTTGTTGTTTTACTTTCTCTGCTAAATCTTTTCTGGCTAATGGACCTATGTTTATCCCCTCTTTCATTGGGTCGCCCACTTTCAGTTGCTTCATTGCTTCCGTCAGTTTAGCCGTAAATTCTTCGGCTATACTCTCCACTACAATAAAGCGCTTGGCGGCATTACAAGATTGTCCGGAATTAATACTGCGCGATTTGATGGCGCCTGCAATAGTCACATCGAGCTGGGCATCCGCTAACACAATAAAGGCATCGTTACCGCCCAACTCCATCACGCACTTTTTGATATGCTTGCCCGCCTGCGAGGCCAGAATACTTCCGGTCGCATCGCTACCTGTAAAACTAATTCCCAAAATGCGTGGGTCGGCAATCAGTTGACCCGCAGCTTCGTTGGAAAAAAAGAAATTGCGAAACACACCTTCCAATATACCGGCATCGGCAAATAACGTTTCAATAGCGGCAGCACACTGCGGCACATTAGGGGCATGTTTGAGAATAGTCACATTCCCTGCCATCAAAGTGGGCACGGCAAAACGAAAGACTTGCCAGAAGGGGAAATTCCACGGCATCACGCTAAAGATAATGCCCATTGGGTCAAAGCGCACATAGCTGCTCGAAGCAGTAGAATTAATTTTTACCGCTTGCAGAAACTGTGGAGCCATTGTGATGTAATAATCGAAGGCGGTAATCACTTTATTAATTTCATACAGCGCTTCTGCCACCGGCTTGCCCATTTCCAGTGTAATCAATTCAGCATAACTCTTCTTATTCTGTTCCAGCAAGTCCGCCAACTTTCTAAGTGCTTTGCCGCGTTCTTCAACGGTGAGTTTTCTCCAAATATGAAAAGCGCGGGTAGAAATATCGAGGTCGGGGTAGGTGCTGAAGGGAAACTCCTTCAACAACTCACCGCTGCACGGATTAATAGTAGCATACTTCATGGCACAAACCTACATGAATTTGCCATACGATAGGAGGATTTAGAGGTATGGTCTGTTTAAAAATCACAACAGTACTAAACACGTATTTATGGAAAACTAAAAGGCGTTCCATCCTTCGCTTATATCCATTTATCCAAACCCGAAGAAGATGGTGACCCGACTAAAAGTATTTTCGACAATTACATTTGCTTCTCTCTCACTGTTAACTGCCCATGCTCAAGCGGACACTAAATTTAGCAAGACTGATCCGGAAGTAATACAGGCTCTGAATGTTCTTAATACCTATCGTGCAAATGCCGGATTAAAACCTGTGCTATTGAATGAGACTCTTAGCCGCGCTTGCTTTGCCCATTCCCGTTATGTGGTAAAAAATCGCAACCATCCCAATACTCAGGCAATGAGCGGGCACTATGAAATTGACAGCCTGCCTTATGCGACACCACAAGGGAAAAGAGCCGGGTTAAGTTCGTGCATTGCTTATGTGAATGCCCCTTACGCTATTGAGCAGTTTATGAATAGCTTTTATCATCGGTTACCTTTACTTGATCCTAACACCTCCGAAGCAGGTATTGGTTATTATTCGGATGGGTTCTCCACCGTTTGCTGTGTGGACATGATCAACGAAAGAAAATGGGATCACGATACCTTGAATAAAGTAGTGGTGTATCCCGAAAGCGGAGCATTAGATATTCCTTTGTCTTTTCAAATGGAATCTCCGAATCCAATTCCCGACAGCATCTCCTCTCCCGGCTTTCCTGTCACCATTCAGTTTTTTCGGCAGTATGGATTAAGAGAGGTGAAAGTAAAAATGACGAATAAGGGAGGTCAACCGGTGCCGTTTATTCTCTCGACTCCCGAAGCGCCTCTCACTTCCTTTCCACAATACAATTTGGTTTGTATTATTCCTGTAAACCGACTTAAATACAACGAAACCTACACGGTGGATTTTTATTGTCTTATCGGAGGAAAATCCTTTCATAAGAAGTGGCATTTTAATACGCGCATTGGATGGGAAACCTCCGGAAAATAAATGCAGTCAATAGTGCAGCAGCTATCGCCCACTACCCCTCTGCTAAATCTTGACATACTTCACCTTTACCCAAATATCGCTATTGCGCCCTTTGTCATCGGTACAAGAAATCTTTACTGTGCCTTCTTCCGGGGTAAAGAAAACTTTTGTTCTCGCTTCTTCCTGTTTCAAAAATTTATTGTTGATATACCAATAGACCATCTTCACATCGCTGGTCACTTCGCAACTTAACTGCAATGGCTCCGGATGATTTTTATCTAACAGATATTCAGTTCCGTTTACCGGAAACCGAATAGTGGGACCGCCTTCTGTAAAAACCCGCTCACAAGCCGGATTATGACGCGGCACTCGCTCATAGGCTAATCTGCGATCTTCAAAGTACGACTGCATTTCAGGAGGAATAATTTTATACCACTTCTTTTTATACCCCTTGGCAGGCAAGCAATGCTTACAGTACGAAAACTTTTCATCGGCACTCACGGCTATTTGCTTCCAATTATCGCAGTACAGCGAAGGAGAAATAAGCGGAATGAAATAATCCATCACTGTGTGCGTGCAGAAATCATTGGGCAGTTTGCCCGTTTCAGAACAGACTAAGCGAATGCCGCACTCTTTCGGCATATTGTACCAATCATTGGCGGAGTTGTAATCAATGGTATTGAAAATCTTAAATAGCAGTGGAGTTGCAATAGCTGCGCCATTCAACTCCGGCACTCCCACGCCTGAAAAATTCCCGACCCAAACACCTACGGTGTAGTTTTTGTTGTAGCCAATACTCCATGCATCGCGTTTGCCGTAGCTGGTTCCCGTTTTCCATGCAATGCGGGGAGTGTGCATACTCGCTTCCCAATTTACAGGTAGATCCGGGCGGGCTATGCGCGAAAGAATTTCTGTAATCATAAAGTTGGCGGAAGGGGAAAGAATGCGAACTGTATCGGACGGGGGCTGAGTGGCAGCAGCGGAAGAAAAAGCCGATTTGCTTTTTCCGCTTTCAAAATACTTAGGATCTTGATACAATCCCTTATTGGCAAAGGCGGAATACAGACCGGTCATTTCCTCTAACGATACACCGCAGCCGCCTAATACGAGCGAAAGTCCCAACTTTTTGCGATCGGTATTAATCTGCTTAAAGCGACAATCAATAAGTTTATTAATCATCACATCGGTACCCAGCGCATTCAGCGATTTCACAGCGGGAATGTTCAGGGAATTCTCTAAGGCAAACTCCACGGTTACAAAGCCGTTGAATTTTGAGTCGAAGTTTTCCGGCTGATAGCCCTTTATATTTAGCGGTACATCTGTCAGCACTGTTTTCGGGGTTAGAATTCCTTTGTCGAAACAAAGGCCATATACTAAAGGCTTGAGGGCACTCCCCGGCTGCCGGATTGCCTCTGCACCATTCACCTGACCACCATCGGTGGCATCGTAAAAATTGGCCGAACCTAAATAGGTAATCACCTCGTGTGTGCGGTTATCTATCACCACCACCGAGGCATTATGAATACCCATGTCAGCTATACTCTTAGCGTAATCACTGACTAATTTCTCGGTCTTTAGCTGGGTCTGCATTCTCAAGTA
>CAZQYO010000153.1:5749-6845 GCA_964597415.1 uncultured Chitinophaga sp. | reverse complement strand
CAATACCTGATATTTTCGCGAAGCCATATAGTGATGATCAGAATGGCGAGTCAGTTCAAATAACATAATTCTCCCCACCGGATGGTTAGAATTCCACGAGTGTATGGGCATCACTTTCTCATAGTAAGCGCCATCTATTTTTTTTCTGCGCAACCCATAGTGTTCTATATAGTTCACCGTTTCCAGCATTAGAAAGCCAACCACCGCAGCAGCCGTAAACAGCAACATCACTCTTACATCCCATATCAGTGCAATAGCCGTTAGCATACTTATCTGATACACCTGAAACATCAGCATTTCATTGTGTACACTCCAGAAAGATTGTCCTTTTTTCTTTAGTCTCTCTCTTTCCAAACGCCAGGCAGAGAGCCATCCGTTGATGACGGAGCGAAAGAGAAAAGTGTATAACACTTCTCCGTAACGAGAGGATGCAGGATCCTCATCGGTAGAAACATTTTTGTGATGCCCGCGATTGTGTTCAATAAAGAAGTGCATATAAAGAGAAGTCGAAAGCAGCACTTTACTCATCAGTTGTTCATACCAGGTACTTCGGTGGCCTAACTCATGGCCTACATTAATGCCGAGTACCGCACAGGAAATTCCAAAGGCGACCACCATCCCCGCAGTTTCGTACCACTGCAATGAAGTATCATCTACCCGATTGAGAAAGTAGAACATAATAGCTAATTGAAACGGCACTATGCTCCAAACTATTAAATCGTATTTCAAATCTTTTTTTGCCATTTCCTCTTCCACCTTTTCCATGTTGCGGGTGCTGCCGCTGAAAAGAAGCTCTAACAAAGGAATAAATGCGAACACATAAAGAGGCGCAATAAATACCCACTTGCCCCCAAGCACTAATCCCATCATCAAGATGCTGATACTGATATACACTGAAGTGTATTTAAAAAAGCGAAGTGCTGCCATCTGAAAAAATTTGGTGCCCCCGAATTTAAAAGGTATAAACCGAAATCGCAACAAAAGGTTCAACCGGTCTTGAGTGGACTAAATCTTAAGTTTTTCAATTCACTTAAAAGCGGGGTGTGTACTTTGCAAGAAGCCATAAAAGCAGCAAGTACACGATAACAGAAAGAAT
>CAZQYO010000153.1:2023-5739 GCA_964597415.1 uncultured Chitinophaga sp. | reverse complement strand
GGAAGGTGTATCGGCAATTACAGGTTTACTAAAATAGTGTCCTTTGCGTTCACCGGCAAAGTGCCCCCTCCGGTAAAGTTGCTAAAGGTAATATCGCCCAAAGCCTCAATTTCAACCGGGCCATTCTCTATCAAGGTATCGTTTGGGAATGCTTTATAAAAAGCGGCTCTGTCAAAGCGAATAGTCATGGGAAACTCCGTGTTCTTTTGCCCCGGGATGCCTTGGTTTATCTGCATCTTTAATACCCCGATTAAATGCCCGTTCAGTCTGAAATCTTCGTGAATCACCTGCACGGTACTCGAAAGAAAATTAGGATTATACAAGCGAATTACCGATTGTAATTCAAAGCCTGAATTTCCGATGGGCACCAAGGTAAACGTGGGCTTGTCGGCTATTTGTAACTCCTTTCGGTTTAAAACCACTACAAACAGCCCTATTAAGGCAGCTACCAAAATCCCGGTTCCTTTAAATTTCATCGGGCAAAAATATCCGTGTTTTTCACATTGCTCTATGATTTATTCACAGGATAAAGAGCGAAATAACAATTCGATTATTTTCACCTGAAATATCAAGACTCTTGCGAATTATAGGAATTACGGGTACGATCGGGGCAGGGAAAGGTACGATTGTGGATTATCTGACTAAGCACCACGGCTTTCTTCATTTTTCGGTGAGGGGCTATTTGACGAACATTATTCTCGAACGAGGCATGGAACTGAACCGCGACTCATTTGTAGCAGTGGCTAATGAACTGCGCGAAAAAAATACTCCCAGTTTTATTGCTGAAGAATTATATGCCAAAGCAAAGGAAGCAGACAAGGACTGTATTGTTGAAAGCATTCGCACCGTAGGTGAAATCACCGCCTTGCGCAGCAAAGGGAATTTTCACCTATTTGCTGTAGATGCCGATCAAAAACTGCGGTACAAGCGCATTGTGGAACGCGCATCGGAGACCGATAAAGTGAACTTTGAAACCTTTGTGGCAAATGAAGAACGGGAAATGAATTCCAACGATCCGAATAAACAAAATCTGACGGCCTGCATGAAATTAGCCGATTACACTTTTGTAAACAACGGATCTTTCGATGCGCTTTACCGGCAAATAGATGAAGCCCTGACAGAAATATAAATGTGCTTAAAAAATAAAACTCACCTCTTTATCTAAAATTATGAGCGACCAAAAAGAAGAAAAATACATACGGCCCAGTTGGGATGAATACTTTATGGAAGTGATGGAAGCCATCAGCAAGCGGGCTACCTGCGGCCGTGGGCGAAGCGGTTGTGTAATTGCCCGCGACAATCAGTTATTGGTGACCGGTTATGTGGGTTCACCGGTGGGACTGCCGCACTGCGATGAAGTAGGCCATCAAATGAAAAAGATGCTGCACGAAGATGGAACTGTGACGGAGCATTGCGTTCGCACCGTACATGCCGAGCAAAATGCGATATGCCAGGCGGCCAAGAACGGAGTGCCGTTAGACGGAGCAACTTTATATTGCCGGATGACTCCCTGCCGCGTATGCGCTATGCTGTTGATTAATTGCGGAATTAAGCGAGTGGTTTGCCAACGGAAATACCATGCCGGAACCGAAAGTGAAGGAATGTTTGCCCAAGCCGGTGTGAAACTCGAATTCTTCTATGAAGAGGTGCAGAAATATTAGTTCGCTCAATAAACAGGTTTCTCGCAAAGATGCGAAAGCATGAAAGAAATGGGAGGTAGAACTAATGGAACTGCTCAATCAAAATGCGCACAGTATTAAATCCCGTAGATAACCCGGGCACGTTTTTTCGCTTCTATTTTCAAATTCGCTCTATCTCAATTCTTGTGGAAGTGGTATCCATGGCGGGATCTACGCCATCGTAATATTTGATGTGGTTGTGATCGGAGGTGAGGTTATATGACTTTACGGTTACTTTATGAATATCAAAAATCCCATCGGCAAAACTGTCAATCTGAAGTTGAAGCTGATTGTACTTGGTTATTTTCCAAGTGCCAATGACCACTGATTTAAAACTGTCGTCTTTGATGTAGTAGCCAAATACTATATCATCTGCTTGAAAATCCATTTTGTAGGTACAGCAACTATTGCCATAGAGAAATCCCGGAAAGTGAGTGGCCATTTGATTGTCGGTTAAGGGGGCGAAGTATAGCCCATTAATTCGCCATAAGCCTTTGATAAAAATATCTTGTTGTATCTTCTTACAAGAAGTCACAGAGGTTAACAGCCCTCCGAAAATTAATACCAGCAATCCTGTTTTAATCGTATTCATACCTCTGTTTTCTTTATTCAATTATTAGGCTACACTCTCAACGGCAGCCTTTTCCTGATATTGCCCGATTAACTCTTCCACTATTTTTTTAACGGGGCGGATGGAATGGACATATTCAATAGAAGGGCCGGCACACCACATGGTTTGGTAGGTAGCACTAAAGGCGGCTTTTTCCAATGCCTTCATCCCTTTGTAGTAGGTTATCATCTTCGTCCACTTCTTAATTCGCTTATTGCTGTTGAGGAATTTTTCTACAAAGTTCTGCTCGGTGCCAATCTTCTTCACATAGTCGGTATTGATGATGGTGCAGGGAGTACCCGAAAGGCGGGTGGTCATCACTATATCACTTGCTTTAAAATTGACGCAAGCCATTTTATAATCTTCTGAAACCGGAGATTCATCTGAGGCAATAAACGGGCTGCCGATAGATACCCCGCAAGCGCCATAATCGAGCATCTTTTTCAGTTGCTCACCATTGCCTACTCCACCGGCAGAAATGATAGGTAAGCGGCAATGCTTGGTTAGCGTGGTAATCAATTCGCGGGGCGAAATCTTTCCGGCATGTCCCCCCGCTTCATTGTTCACGGCAATCAGGGCGTCTGCTCCCATCGGTTCTACTTTCTTGGCGTAGTTCAAGTCTATTACATCACAGAACACCTTTATGCCAAGCGGCTTGCAGGCTTTAATGGTAGTTTCCGGGGAGCCAAGCGAAGTGATGATGAAGCCCACCTTGTAGTCGAGGCAGGTTTGAAGTTGCTCCTTTAAACGGATATTGGATTTGTTGGTAATCAGATTAATTCCGAAAGGTTTGTCTGTAGCCGCTTTTATTTCCTCTAATGCTTTTCTGAATTCGGCATCGGTGCGATAGTTCAATGCGGGGATCGCTCCGGTGATGCCCGAGCGACAGGCCTCAATGATCATTTTAGTATTACTCACTAAAAACATAGGCGCCATGATTATCGGATAATCAATATTCAACAGGCGGGTAAGTTCGGTGTCCATCCTCGGCATTAATATAATTTAAGTCATAAACATAGCAAAAAATAGGGAAATTAAGAGTTCCTTACTTACAGTAAATTTTCACTCAACATTCGGGCAAATTCAAAGGGATGTTAGAAGCTAAACCCCCTTCGGCTGTTTCTTTGTATTTGCTGCTCATATCCACCGCAGTTTCCCACATGGTTTTAATCACTGTATCTAATGTTACCTTCATTAACTCAGCATCGCCTTGCAAGGCTAATTGTGAGGCGGTAATGGCTTTGATGGCTCCCATTGTATTTCGTTCGATGCAGGGAATTTGCACCAAGCCCCCAATGGGGTCGCAGGTCATTCCCAAGTGATGTTCCATCGCTATCTCTGCCGCCTGCAATGCTTGCGAAGGAGTGCCGCCCATTACTTCGGTAAGAGCCGCTGCGGCCATCGCACTCGATACGCCTATCTCTGCC
>CAZQYO010000153.1:0-2013 GCA_964597415.1 uncultured Chitinophaga sp. | reverse complement strand
GCAATCGCAATCCATCTGTTCATCTTCGCCTGGCATCCGCCCTTAGCCGCTGCACTGGTAGCACCTCTTTTCCAGATGGCTCCAATTTCAGAAGCGGTAAACAGAAAACGGATGGTGTCTTCTTCTCCCTTTCCTTGACAAAACAAATGATAGTACATCAGCACTGCAGGTATCACTCCAGCAGCTCCGTTAGTGGGAGCCGTAACTACTCTGCCGAATGCCGCATTCTCTTCGTTCACGGCTAAAGCAAAGCAGCTAATCCAGTTCATGGTGCTGCTGAAAGAGTGATCTGATTTTTTGATGGCCTCCATCCATTCTTCTAAACTATTAGGGGAATAATTCTTCAATAATTTTTGATTGCTTTTGGCCGCCCTTCGCACTACGTTTAAGCCACCGGGCAAAATCCCCGAATGGTAGCAGCCCCGATAAATACTTTCCTGCATTACCCGCCAAATATGGAGCACGGCTGCTCTCGTATCGGCATCGCTGCGCCAGACTCTTTCGTTTTCCAATACTAATTGAGAAATACTCAAGCCCGCCCGCATACAGTTTTGCAGCAGTTCATCGGCATCACTCACATCATACTTCAACGATATTTTTTTCTGCACGGTGGCTTCTCCTTCCTTAATTACAAAACCTCCGCCTACGGAATAATACACCGCCTCTATTTCCTTCCCATCTTTTAAAATAGCCGAAACACGGAGCGCATTGGGGTGAAAGGGCAAACTCTCCGCTTTCAAAAATTCTATTTGGGTGGCGGGATCGAAATCAATTTCAAACTGACCGTTGAGGGCTATTTTTTTCTCGTCTTTTATTTGCTGAATAGTAGGGTGAAGCCGGCCGGTATCAAAGGTGACCGGGTCGGCTCCGAGTAGGCCCATCATCACGGCTATATCGGTGCCGTGGCCTTTGCCGGTTTTAGCTAAGGAGCCATATAATTTAATGTGGATAGACACAATATCTTTTACACGGTTCCCCGCTTCTTTCAAAAACCTTTCTGCGGCCCGCCACGGCCCCAAGGTATGAGAACTGGATGGCCCAATCCCAATTTTGAAAATGTCAAAAACACTGAGAGATTCTTTTAGAGGCATGAAACGAAATTAGAGGAAAGCCTGAACCTTTCTAATTAAATGACCGAAGATGCTGCCGGAAAATTCGGATAAAGCGATCTGGTTTTAGGCTTACTTCTTTTTCTAAAGCAGCCACCCCTTACTTGCCTCTTTGCCTTATCGTTTGCGAGAGAGAGTTTATCGCGCTGCGACTCTATAAAATCTTGCATTGTTGATGATTGGTGGGAAAAGACGGAAACTGTAGGGTTAGCTATATCCGGCTGGTAGCCTTACATAAAATCAGTCCTTTTATGGCCTCTTTATAGCCTCTTTATGACCGTTTTATGGCCTCTTTATAGCCTCCTTATAGCCGCTTTATGGCACTTCAACGTGCTGTTAGTTCACTTCTAATGTAAACTAATAGACTCTTTATGGAAGGTAATGGACTTATTATGGCACTTAATAGACTCTTTATGGAATGTAATAGACTTATTATGGCATCTAAAAGACTACTAATGGAAGGTGATTCACTTGTAAAGTGTATTAATTCACTTCAGAAGCAAATTAAATTGCCCGGCTCCTGCCCGTCAAACAAAACCGAAAGACTCGATAATTGCAGCTTTGCCATTTGCTTAGATAGTGACCTCGCTGTTTTAGGGGCTATCTCCCACACCTACTGTGTGGCTCTTTTACCTAAGCAAAGTCACATTCCCTTTAGCGGTTTTATGTTTACCTGTTTTGGTAATGGCATAATCTGCCAGCCAAGTATTGGTGCCGATAGGCTGCGGAAGGTCTTTATAAACACCGTCCCAGACGTCTTCTATATTTTTTGTTTCAAATAGTTTTTGCCCCCAGCGGTTGTAAACGGCAAAGTAGGTAAGAGTAATGTTGGTGTTTAGAATACGAAACACATCGTTGATCCCATCGCCATTAGGGGAAAAGGCAGTAGGCAGCAATAGGCCGC
>CAZQYO010000152.1:481-6872 GCA_964597415.1 uncultured Chitinophaga sp. | reverse complement strand
AACAAAACAATATTGAACATTTGTGGCAGGCCGATCCCGCTTTTTGGGGATGGCATGCTCCCGTGCTTTTTCCGGTAGTGGGGCGCTGCGAAAATGATGAGATACGGATAGAGGGAAAATCGTATCGAATGGAGAAACACGGTTTTGCCCGCAAGTCGCAGTTTAAGTTATTAGAACTGGGCGATAGCAAGATGATATTCTCTTTAGTTTCCACGGATGAGACATTGGCTATTTATCCCTATCATTTTGAATTACTGATTGGGTATCGTCTTACGGGCAATCAATTAAAATGCACCTATGAGGTGATAAATAAAGAGGATAAAGACATTTATTTTTCGCTCGGTGCGCATCCGGCATTTGCCGTGCCCTTTACCGCAGCGCAAGGGGAGTACGAAGATTATTACTTAGAGTTTGAGAAGGAGGAAAGTTTAGTAAGACACTACATTAATGAGGATGGATATTTTGATGGCAGAACAGCGCAAGTCAGTAGCCACTCTCGCGAATTAAACTTGCATCAAGGAATGTTTGATAAGGATGCTTACATATTTAAGACCCTGCAATCGGGCAGCGTGAAATTGAAAAGCCGGAAGAGCCGTCACTTTGTTGCTGTGCGGTTTGAAGGATTTGAATACTTAGGCTTGTGGGCAAAAACGGGGGCTTCTTACGTGTGTATAGAACCATGGATAGGATGTGCCGATACAGCCGGTAAACCAACAGAGTTTGCAAAGAAAGAAGGAGTGATCCCTCTCCAAAGCAAGCAGGAATTTAGCCGAACTATTGTATTGGAAGTAGGAGAATGGTAAAGAAAAACCGGTAGCTGGAAGAGCCACATCACCTCACTGACTTACTCTGAATGAACAGAAAATACTAAATGGCTTCTCGTGCTAGTTCATCAGCCAAGTGACGATCATTTGTCAGTCGCGGTACTTTATTTTGCCCGCCTAACTTCCCTTGTTTCTTCATGTAATTGACAAAGGTGTTGGGCTTTAAAGCTGTAATTTTTAATTGTTGAAGCACGTGCCCGGTGCGAAGGTCGCGGTAGTAGGGATTGCGCTGTTGCAACCAATGGTCAATCGCAGCAGCAAATGACTCCATACTATGCGGAGCATGGCTGAACTCGATCAGCCATTCGTGATAGGGCAAGCCTTCGGGAGGGTTTACCTGCGGGGCTACCGTAAATTCACTGACCCCTGCTTGACAATCTAACATGGCATGGCGAAGAGAAAACTCCACTTCTTCCCCAATCACATGTTCTCCAAAAGCAGAGATAAAATGCTTTATTCTTCCCGTCATTAGAATTCTGTAAGGATGCTTTGAAATAAACTTAATAGTATCGCCAAGTTGGTAAGCCCACAAGCCGGCATTAGTGGTAAGTATCAGGGCATAAGGCACTCCTATTTCCACCTCCTGCAAGCTTATTCTTTCCGGGTTCTCGCGGTAGGCATCTTCTGCCCTCACAAATTCATAGAAAATTCCCCCGTTCACATTGAGCAGCAAGCCGTCTTCACGCTGCAAATCCTGAAAAGCAATAAATCCCTCACTGGCGGGATAGGTTTCGATAGTGTCTATCGGAAAACCGATGAGTTTTTCAATTTTATTTCGGTAAGGTTCGTAACTCACCCCGCCATAAGCAAACACAGAGAAATCAGGAAAAATATCCTTGATAAATTCCTTCCCGGACTGTTCCCTTAGTTGCTCAAAATACATTACACACCAGGGTGGAATTCCGCTGATGAGACTCATTCGTTTCTTTAGCGTTTCCCGGGCAATAGCCTCCACTTTCTCCTCCCAATCGGGGATACAATTTACGGTATAGGAAGGCATACGGCTGCGGTTAGCAAAGGAGGGGACATGATGATAGACGATACCGCTTAATCTTCCGGAAGGTATGGTGCCATAATTTTCCAACTCCGGGGAACCTTGCAGAAACATCATTTGATGGTCAAAGAAGCCCGCCTTCCCGGTCTCGGCCACATACATCAATAATGAGTTGCGGGCAGCGCGGATCATTTCATCTATCTGTAGTTTAGTTACCGGAATGTATTTGGTGCCGGAGGTAGTGCCCGAACTTTTGCAGAAGTATAAAGGCTTGCCCGGCCACAGTATATTTTCTTCGCCATTGGCTATCTGCTCTATGTATGTTTTAATGCCTTCGTATTCTCGTATGGGCACAGCCGATTGGTAGTCGCTATATTTTTTTATAACATGATAACTATGCTCTTTTCCAAAGGCAGTGGAATGAGCAGCCGCGATAAATCTATGCAGTAGCGACTGCTGTATCTCTATAGCATTTTGTTGCTCTCTGTAAATGCGAGGAGCGATAAACTTGGCTGTAATTTTTGCTATGGCAGATGGAATACCCATGAGGCGGAATTGCTATCGAAATAAATGTATCAGAGAAGAATGCCAGCAATGGTAGCGGTCATTAGGTTGGCCAAGGTTCCCCCTGCTACAGCACGCAAACCTAATTTTGCAAGGTCGCTTCTGCGCTCGGGGGCTAAAGGACTCAACCCGCCTATTTGAATAGCTATAGACGAAAAATTGGCAAAGCCACAAAGCGCGAAGGTGCTCATAAATACTGTTTTATCGAATACTATTTTGTGATTGGTAATCATATCAGATAGCTGAGAATAAGCTACAAATTCATTCAGCACTACTTTAGTGCCCAGCAAACTTCCAAACTGAAAAGCCTCTGAAGGAGGAATACCAATGACTATTCCAAGATATTGTAACACCATGCCGAAAATCAATTCGAGTTTGAGAGGAGAGCCGTAATGCGCTATACACCATTCGTTGAGATGGGTGATAGTGCCAATTTTTTCAAAGCCCCAGTCAAACATCGCTATCAAAGCAATAAAAGCCAACAACATTCCGCCTACGTTTAAGGCTAACTGCAAACCGCTTCCGGCTCCTTCGGCTGCGGCTTCAATGACGTTTTCGGCAGTTTTTGCCACCTCTACTTTGACTCCACTTTTGGTCACCGGCTCGTCTGTTTCAGGCCAAATCATTTTTGCCATTACTAAAGCGGCAGGTGCCGCCATAATGCTGGCACCGAGTAGTTGCTCGGCAAATTCAATTTTGGCGGACTGTATATCTATACCTTTAGCGGCTGCAAATGAGGCACCCAACATTTGTACATAAGCGGCCATCACCCCACCGGCAATGGTGGCCATGCCGCCTATCATTATTGCTAACAGTTCGCTCATGGTCATGTTCTTGATAAAAGGGCGAATCATTAATGGGGCTTCAGTTTGTCCTACAAAAATATTCGCGGTACACGATAAACTTTCAGCACCCGAAGTGCCCATCAACTTATACATAACCCAGGCCATCCCCTGCACTACCCGTTGCATAATGCCGAGGTGATACAAAATACTCATCACGGCAGAAAAAAAGATAATAGTAGGTAAGACTTGAAAGGCAAAAAAGAAACCGATAGAGCCGTTTGCTCCCGGGGCTTTTGCTAAATCTCCAAAAACAAAAACAGCCCCACTGGTCGTAAAGTCAAGAATTTTAACGAAGCCCCTGCTCACCAAATTAAAAAACACTTTAGGCCAGCCAAGAGGCGAGAAATAAGCGGACAGCAAACTGCCTTTCAACACCAAAATGGCAAATACAAACTGAAGAGAAAGTCCTGTACCTACTAATCGCCAGTTAATTTTCTTTTTGTTATTGGACAGCAGGTAAGCGAAACCAACCAGAACCGCCATGCCCAATACTCCGGTAAATCTTTGCATACAGGGAATTTAATACTGTTGACGAACATAAAGTATTCGTTTATTAAAATGAAAAAGCCCCTTGCGGGGCTTCTTCATTTTTTCTATTCCGAATGGAATACTAAAAGTCATCTACACTGGTATTTTTCTTATAGTCTTCTCCGGCTTGCCAGTTACTTTCTATGGTGAGTTCAAAACGGCTTTTAGCAATTACTTTAAGCGTAAAGGTCACATCCTTTACCAACCATTGCATAATATGGCTGTCATCCACAAAACTCTCATTCTTATAATCCCCAAACTTATAGGTGAGAATGAACTTCATGGTTTCACTTTGGTCGGGTGATCCTTGCACAAATACTTTATAGAATCTGCCTTCATCATTAAACAGATAAAGAATCCGGTCGCACTTTACTGCACCGATAAACATATCATCTCCGGGAATGTAGTAGGCATCTTTTATGAGTGATTGGCGATCCTTTACAAACTCCAGTTTCTTCCCATCTCTCCAGCAGGAATCTTTTTGAACACCCCAAAAGATATTCCGAAAATCAAGTACAGCATCACTTTCAGCACTGTGGGCTGCACCCGCCACCAGAAGAATGGCAAAAACAAAAATGAGTCTTTTCATTGTAATTAGTTTTAGGTTTAAGAAATGCGAATATGCACTTTTTCCATTTCGGGTATCTGATTTTTTTCCTCCATTAAATCGAATATGTGGATAAATGCTTTTGGTAAAAGACAGTAACAATTCTGAAACGTTAAAACAAGATTTTCATTTTAACGATTATTGAAATGATGATAAATAAAAGGAAAGAGGGTGCTCTTATTCCGCACTTACGGTTTCTTTTCTTTTAGATAAGTTCAGATAGGAGTAGGTAAAGAATACGACAAAACCGATGAATGAAACAGCAGAAACAATGGCCATTACATTAAACCAGTTGATGTACCAGAAATAATAGAAAGTATTGAGGCTGATCATCGCCAATACCAAACGCACATATTCCGCATAAATGATCCAACGCCTTTTTTCAAATATGCCACCAATGATGAGCATGGTAATCAGCAAGAGCGCAAAGAACACGGCTTTATAAAAGGAACTGATTTCGGAGAAGTAAGCCATGTATTGAACCGCTCCCCACAACAATACAAAGAACTGAATCACTGCATAGGTTTTGAAATACACATTGGTATCCGCATCGAATTTTGGGCGTTTGTCCTTTTCCACTTCACCCACCGGCTGAAATCCACCCATGTAGCCGGGCAACCATCCGGGGCGGGCATAAAATAAGCGCAGTTTATCTACCCACTTCATTCCGGCAGCTTTTTTAATCACCTCATAATAGTATTCAAGATTGGCCCAAGCCGGGTTCCAACTTTTAAACTGTGTGGTAATGCCGTAAAAAATTTCATTGTTTTCTTCCTCTGCCTGAAATGTGCCGAACAACCGATCCCAAATCATTAAAACCCCTGCGTGATTTTTATCGAGATACTTAGGGTTCACAGCGTGATGCACCCTGTGATGAGAAGGAGTATTGAACCAGAATTCAAACCAAGCCGGCATCTTGTGGATGAGTTTGGTGTGTATCCAAAACTGGTACAGCGTATGCACAATAGCGGCAGCACCAAATGTGAGCGGAGCAAAGCCCAACAAAGGGATGGGCAAAAAAATGGGGAAAGCCAATAAGTTATGAAACCAGGATTGACGGAGAGCAACACTCAAATTGTATTCTTCGCTTTGGTGATGTACCGAGTGCGCACCCCAAAAAATATTTAACTCATGTCCCCAGCGATGCGCCCAGTAAAACAGAAAATCAAAAGCGATTAAGGCAAGAATAAAAGACCACCAGGTAGCAGGTATTTGAAAAAAGGCAAAGTGATCGTACACCCACACATAAATGCCTAATAGCAGTGCTTTAAATAATAGCCCGAATATTTGGTTGCCGATTCCAATCACCAGATTGTTGACAGAATCATTTAAACGATATAGTTGCTGATTTCTCAGATAGCCCAAGAGCCACTCCACTCCCATCAGGAGAAAAAAGAAAGGAATCACGTAAAGAATATAAACGGGTTGCATAGGGATAAAATAAAGTTAACGAATGCTCTAAATTAAAGGAACGCTACCCAAATCACGTGTGTTCGCCATAAATATTTTAAATCTATGGGCAGATAGAGTTTGGAAAAAGAAAACGGAAGGAATAAAATGTTGTCATAAATATTCCGACATCTATAGAGATAGCTCTACATTCGGGCTTTCTATTCAAAATCGGATATTGGAAAAAAGAAATTTATGAGCCGACCCAAAATAACTTTCCCTGAAAAGACTTGCAGTAAAGAAGAATTATTAGCGGAAGTAAAACAAAGAAAAACAAAAGATATTGACTGGCGCAAAGGGAGAGCGTTCTGCTTAGTGTATTATCCCGGTGATGAGCGGGAAGAAAAAATCAAAGCCGTTTACGATCAGTTTTATGCCGATAACGCTTTAAATCCTACCGCTACTCCAAGCCTTGCCGGCATCGAAGCCGAAACGGTAAGTATGTGTGCCGATCTTTTTCATGGGGACGAAAACACCAGAGGCAATATCACCACAGGTGGAACGGAAAGTATATTACTGGCTATAAAAACAGCCCGCGATTGGGCACTCAAAAACCGCCCCCAAGTGAAGCGACCGAATG
>CAZQYO010000152.1:0-471 GCA_964597415.1 uncultured Chitinophaga sp. | reverse complement strand
GTGCTGCCCGAGTCGGTGCATCCTGCCTTTATGAAAGCCTTCCATTATTTTGATGTAGATTTTATAGTAACAAAAACCGGTGCCGATGGCAAAGCTGATGTGAGCGCATTAAAACAAGCGATAACGCACGATACCATTATGTTAGTAGCCAGCGCGCCATCCTATCCTTATGGAGTGATGGATCCGATTTCGGAAATAGCAGAAATAGCCCGAAAGAAAAAGCTGCTCTTTCATGTAGATGCCTGCATAGGCGGCTTTATGTTTCCCTTTATTAAGCAACTCGGCTATCCTGTTCCCGCTTTCGACTTTGAGGTAGAAGGAGTCACCTCCATCTCTGCCGATATACATAAGTATGGCTATTCTTCTAAGGGGGCTTCTGTCATATTATATCGGAATGCCGCTTTGCGAAAGTTTCAATTTTCTCTTTACACCAAATGGCACGGAGGTATTTACGGCTCTCCCACCATGCTG
>CAZQYO010000151.1:0-6953 GCA_964597415.1 uncultured Chitinophaga sp. | reverse complement strand
ACCATGGGCATGAGCATTACCCGCAATCAATCCATAGAACAGCCCGTAGCAAAACCCAAAGCCACTACGGCCTCTTTATAACAGCCATAGTAGCGACCCATCACTAAAAAGTAAAGCCAATGATTTGTACATTGGCTTTTTGATTTAAAACAAGCCCACCCAATGAGCCGACCGGAGGAAAAGAAAACTGAAAAGACACCGATGGACAATTACCTGCGGTACTCCGGCCTTGGTTTCCAGATAGCCGGAACCATCGCTGCGGGAGTGCTTATCGGTTGGTTGCTCGACCGGCAATTCAACACTACAAAACCCTATTTCACCGCCTTCTTTGCTCTGCTGTTTGTGTTTGTAGGAATCTACTTAGGTTTAAAAGATTTTTTAAAGCCCCCTACCAAAGGGAAATAAAGGGGGACGGCACTTGCCTCTGCCAATCAAACTGCTCTGGAACTGATACCCGTTTCTTTGCTGAAAGTTTCTGTTACAGCTTACGCAACTATTGCAGCAGTTTCCTTTACAGCACACTTTGCTGTTTGGCTCTTTTGCTCGCAATGAAGAAACCGAAACAAGCGATATTGATATTCTTAAAGAACCCAAAAAAGGATCCCCCATTTTGGGTATGCCTTGTATGGAGCAAACACTCGAGAAGAAACTAAAACGCAAAGTTGATTTGGTAGAATTTACTGCCATTAAGCCTTCTATTCGTGAACGTGTTTTGCAACTAACCATCACTTTGATATGAAGGAGTGCGACAGCTTTATAGACACCGTATCGCACCCTTAGAAAGATGTCTCCCAAAGACATGCACCGGCTGTGAGAGCATTTTCCAGCCTCCAGCCATTTTATACTTTTTCAAATACCATTGCCATTCCCTGCCCCACACCTATACACATAGTGGCCAGCCCGTATTTTACATTCCCTCTGCGTTTCATTTCGTAAAGCAGCGTAGTAGCTATTCTGGTTCCCGAACAGCCCAGCGGATGCCCGATGGCAATAGCTCCACCGTTCACATTCACGATGTCGGGGTTTACTCCCAATTCGCGCACACAAGCGATGGATTGAGAGGCAAAGGCCTCATTCAATTCCACCAGATCTAAATCTTTTACCTGAAGACCGGCTCGTTTCAATGCTTTCAGGGTGGCCGGCACCGGGCCAATGCCCATATAAGCCGGCTCTACTCCTGCTGCTGCTGCGGATACAATACGCGCAAGTGGTTTCAGGTGAAATTTCTTTACCACCTCTTCATTTACAATTAATGTGGTGGCTGCCCCATCATTAATGCCCGATGAATTAGCAGCGGTCACGGTACCCTCTTTTACAAATGCCGGTTTCAGTTTCGCTAAATCTTCGACAGATGAAAGCCGTGGATGTTCGTCCTTCTCCAGAAAAATTTTTCCGGTCTTCCCTTTGTCAATTTCTACGGGAATCATTTCATCATTAAATTTTCCCGCTTCATGGGCCGCCTCATATTTTAATTGCGATTGATGAGCAAAGCGGTCTTGCTCTTCGCGGGTGATATTCCATTTCTTTGCTACATTTTCTGCCGTTTCCCCCATGCTGTAAGTGATTTCTTTTGAAAATCTTTTATTGGTAAAGCGCCAGCCGATAGTGGTATCAAATAACTGTTGTGCCCTGCCGAAACTGCTTTCTGATTTTGAAAGCACATAAGGCGCGCGAGTCATGCTTTCCACGCCTCCGGCTATATATATTTCGCCATCCCCCAGTTGAACCGCTCTGCTGGCATCGGCCATAGATTGCAAGCCCGATGCACAAAGCCGGTTCACCGTAACCCCCGATACTTCTACCGGCAGCCCGGCCAGCAGCAGTGCCATACGGGCTACGTTTCGGTTGTCCTCTCCGCTTTGGTTGGCGGCTCCTAATATCACTTCTTCAATTGCTGCCACGTCTAACCAACTGCTATTCCTTTCCACTATTTTTTGAATGACCAATGCCGCCAAATCATCCGGCCTGAGCGAACTGAGAGTGCCGTTAAATTTTCCTACAGGTGTCCGTATCGCATCTATTATATAAGCGTCCATTTCAATAAAAAATTTAGGTTTGTGAACGCAAATTAAACGATTCAAAATTCTTGTTTATGATTCAGCGAATTCAAACAGTGTTTTTATTACTGGCAGTAATTACTCTCGGTGTATTTCTTTGGATGCCGCTTCTTCAATTACAAGCCGCCAATTATTCAGAGTCTATTCCGGGCTGGGACATCCGGCATTTTTTTAACGGCTATATCTTCTTTGCCAATGTTATCCTCACCGGGGTGGCTGCCGGCTTTGCTTTTATCGCCATTTTTCTTTTCAAAAAACGGTCTCTTCAAATAGTATTCGGCTGGCTTTCTATATTGTTTATTGCATTAGCCGAACTCTTCGTTTATTATAAATACCAAACAAAGGTTTTTATAGGGGATGTAGTTTTTAGCTGGTGGAACCTGCTGGCATTAGCTGCGGCTGTCTTGGTGCTGTTGGCTATAGTATATATCCGCAAAGACGAAAACTTATTAAAGAGTTTGGAGCGTCTGAGATAGTGCCCTAAGCAGAAGAGCTAAAACGCCCCGCTATTTCCTCATCTATGAATTAGTCTCGTCTAACTTTTTCATAATGCTGTCCTTCAGCATTTCGATATGGTAATTAGTAGCGGAAGAAAAGAAAATAAGCGGCACATTTTCACCGGCTGCTTTCAATTTTTTCTTCAGGTCTTTCTCCATCATCTTTTGCAATTCTTCATCAGCTAAATCACATTTGCTGATGGAGAGTATGCGATCTTTTACCAGCATTTCGGGATTGTACCGGTTGAGTTCGTTCAGCAATATTTCGTATTGTGTAAAAATATCGTCCGCATCTATCGGTATCAGGAACAGCAAAATACTATTGCGTTCAATATGCCGCAAAAAGCGAGTACCCAGTCCGCGACCTTCAGAGGCTCCCTCAATTATTCCCGGGATATCGGCCATCACAAAACTGCGGCCACTGCGGTAAGGCACCATCCCCAGATTAGGAACAATGGTAGTAAAAGGATAGTCGGCAATTTCGGGTTTGGCATTTGATACCGTAGAGATCAAGGTGGACTTACCTGCATTGGGAAAACCCACCAAGCCTACATCTGCCAGTAGTTTCAGTTCTAAAATTTTCCAGCTTTCCTCTCCCGGCAGTCCCGGCTGCGCATAAGTGGGGGCCTGGTTGGTCGAACTCTTAAAGTGATTATTGCCCAATCCGCCTTTGCCGCCCGGCAGCCAGATATACTCTTGCCCGTCTTCGGTAATCTCCGCTTCTATTTCACCGGTTACCGCATCGCGAGCCACCGTTCCCAGAGGCACTTCTATCCACACATCTTTGCCATCCTTGCCAGAGCAAAGTGCCCCTTGCCCTTTGCTACCGTCATCGGCCACTATGTGCTTGCGATATTTCAAGTGCAGCAAGGTCCATAACTGGCCATTCCCTTTCAGAATAATATGGCCACCACGACCGCCATCTCCACCATCAGGCCCGCCCTTGGGCACAAATTTTTCGCGGTGAAAATGCGCAGAGCCAGCCCCACCGCTTCCACTTTTGCAGAAAATCTTTACGTAGTCAATAAAATTTTGAGTAGCCATAATAAAAACCATCTGACCGGAGATTTAATAACCGGTCAGGAAATGCCCGTGAGTTTATTTTACCGCGTCAATTTCTTTGCAAAGGTTCGCTAACACCTCTTCCACCGGTGCTTCTCCCTTAACTTCTTTGAGTTTCCCTTGTGCGGCATAATATTTCGCCAATGGTTCTGTTTTGTTGCGGTATTCTATCACGCGATTTTTTACAATTTCTTCGTTCTGGTCATCCGCTCTTCCGCTGGTTTTCCCCCTATGGATAATTCTGCGCGTCAGTTCCTGCTCTCCTACCACTAATGAAAGTACGATGCGAATGGGAGCACTTCTGCTATTCAGCAAAGCATCTAATGCTTCGGCTTGTTTGACCGTGCGCGGAAAGCCGTCAAACACAAAACCGGCCGTTTGCGAATGGGTATCTAATTTATTTTCAATCATCCCAATTACTACTGAGTCGGGCACTAGTTCGCCTTTATCCATCAGGGTTTTGGCTTCCAATCCCAACTTTGTCTGCGCAGCAATCTCTGCCCGCAGCATATCACCGGTGGACAGATGAATGAGGTTGTAATTCCGTATAATACTTTCCGCTTGTGTGCCTTTGCCACTTCCCGGAGGGCCGAATAGAACAATATTGAGCATCTCGATTCTTTTTGCGGTAAATATAAAAGAAAAGCCTCCCGGTATGGAGAGGCTTTTCATCAGTTTTAATGAAAATGATTATTCAATAACAAATCGCTTAGTTACTTTTTCAGAAGGTTTATTCAAATCGGTAATAGTAGCGAAATAAAGCCCCTGCCCGTAAGACTCCGTATTGAAGATGATGTTATCATCAAATTTTGCTGAAGTCACAGTTCTTCCGGCAATGTCGGTTATCACCACTTCGTGGTCGCCCGGCATGTTTACAAATACCTGAATTTTATCGGTAGCCGGATTAGGGAACACCGTAGCATCAAACTTAGGCGTTATTACTTCGGGTTTACTGGTAGGATTCTCCGGTGAAAAATGAACGCGCTGAACAGTGACACGCGGATATATCTGCTCCCCTTGAAAATAATAAGACTGTCCATCGCCCGGCTTTCTGCGGAAAAACTCTCCGTCATTCAAAGGCACGTTAGGATTTGCCTGATAGTGCGTATAGCTCGATGATGAGATGAGTACTCTAATGCGGTGGCCCTTCGCCCAGTTGTATGCAATCGGCAATCCTTTAAAGACATACTGATAAATCTGACCAATTTCAATATTCGAGTAAGGGATATCCTTATCGGTTGGGTCTTCGACTCCATTTACATAGGTAGCCGCCCCCGGAGTTCCCATCTCATCCACTAAGGCGCGTGCCCAATCGCGGGCACGGGCATTTACTACAATATCCTGCACAAAATAAACGCGACCATCGGGCCATACATCGCAGAGGCGAACTACCCAATCGCAATCAGTTGGGCCATTGGTCAAGCCACTGGGATTTGACTTGGCATAAAGGGTGCAAACCGGCAATCCCATAACAGTCATAGAATCCTGAATCGGATCGCTGTTGAACTGAATGACACCTTCGCGATCCATTGAATAAGGAGCGTTCGTTGGGTCTGTCAGTTCCATTTGACTTTGCGAGTTTCTGGTTCCATCGGGTGAGCGAACAATCATGTTACTACCCCCAACTGTCAAGATAGGATCATCCGGATCATTCACATACATTCTAAATCCTTCGTCTTGCGTGGGTGCGCTCTCATTAAAGGAGCCATCCTGATGAAGAAACATTTTCTTCCATTCAATATGCTGATCAGGAGGGAATTTATCTAACCCAACCCAGTAGTTTCCCATCTTGGAGTTGTCGGGGAATCCGGCAAGAGCATCTGCCGCTGAATCGCAACCGGGGACATAGATGCGATAATTGGGAACATCATTTAAAAAGTCTCTGAAAGGAATGGAATCAAGAGCCGCACCACCGAGCGAAGGAAGTACTTGGCCAATGTTAGGAACAGCCTGTGTTGTTTTGAACTGGCCGAACACTGCGTTCTTTACTTCTATTTCCAATCCATCCAAACCATTGTATCCCGCCAAGAAGTTGATCATTTTAGCAAATGTTACTTTATAGCCTCCAGCGTTGGCCGGTACTCTGACATAGATATCGCCAAACACGGTTGGACTGCTATTCAGCTTCTGCCATTTTTGACTCTCCGGAATCATAAACTTAGGTTCACCAATTACGTGGCCGGGTTCATAATTCAAATTGTAACGAAACCAGGTTACTAAGTCAGATTGAACGATGGTAGCCAAAGGCACATCGTCAATATTAAAGTCAGAGAGGTCAATCTTGGTCAGTTCTGTTACATTTTTAGGATAGGTGCGGTCTCCGCTGATACGACCGGAAATAGTCTGGTGCGCCCATGGGCCAATAATAATTTTCTGTAAATTTTTTGCCTTGCCACCAATAGCATCGTAGGTATAGTTTCGGGTATTAATTTGCCCTTCGGTAAAAATATCCCACCATCCGGTAATGTGGAGTACCGGAATGTCTAAGTTAGTATAGCGGCTGTAATTCAAATCAGGCAAAGCAGTTTGCGTAACCGGATCAACGGCTTCTCCATATTGATTCACCGGAGCAACACTAGCATCCATATCGGGGCGGCCAATGGAACTAGGGTAAAAGCCGGCCGGACTCAAAGTGCCATCCTGCCGAAAGTATCTCATCGCAGTGAAGTGGTCAATAGCAAGGTTTGATGCTTCAAATTTATTCTGTTGAAAATCCTTTGTAAGTCCGTTTAGAGTAATGGTTTTCGGAAGATCATAATCATAGGAAGTGTGGATAGAATTTTGACGATCGTTATCTACCGGAATCAAATCATCCTCGGTATCAAAAATTTGTCCTTTCAACCACCCGGTAACAATTCTGTCGCGGAACACTCCATTGTTATAACCGGTAGAGATGCCGTGCTCTGTAGTACCCACAATCGGCATCAGACATTTCAAAGCCGGAATAGAGTCAGTAACCCGGTGGGCACAGGCTAACTGCAACTGCGTGTTTGCCAAAGCAGAAGCACCAAACATACCGATACTGCCGTTGTTGATATTCGTGTTGGTGTGCGGCAAACCTTTATAGAAATCAGCCAACTCCGTGACCCCTACACTGGCGGCATAAGCAGAGTCTAAGCCTTCAATAGATTTGATAGAGTTGTATCCGTCTTCGTGTTTGTTGCTGAATCTGGGATCAGAAGGGGGCAAATAATCCAATACGTGACCAATGCCGGGGTGGTATGGGTTTTTGTTCCACCTCTCAGAGTACCTCGGGAAATAAACCCCTTCCGAAGAATACCGGCCTCTCATGTCTTGCAAGACATAATTATATCCGAGAATGGGGAAGATAGATCCT
>CAZQYO010000150.1:0-6971 GCA_964597415.1 uncultured Chitinophaga sp. | reverse complement strand
TACCTGCGGATGCGAGTGCCCGAGATTACTGACTGAAATACCGGCAATAAGGTCCAGATATTTTTTACCGTTGGTAGCATATAAATAAACACCCTGTGCCCGCTCTATTTCCAACATCAGCGGGGTGGCACTGGTCTGTGCCATATAATTCAAAAAAAGTTGCCGGTTTGTCATCATCGCTCATCACTTCAATAAAAAATCAATCGAATCAAAGAAAATAATCTTGGCTATTATAAGCTAATCCACTTCATTTGCAATTCGCTTTATGGTTTACTTCAGCGCTTCCTTTTACTACGTTCGCTACAAGATCTTAGGCAATATTATCGCAGAAACTTACCGCAGGTTTCGTTGGCAGATATGGTTGTTAAGCATTGTGTTCATCTTTTTGTATTTTTTGCACCAATTCTTATCGCTTATTTTTCGCTTACTGGACGAAATCTTTCATCGAGGCTTTAAGAAGGTAAAAATAAAGCAACCTGTTTTCATTATAGCTAATCCTCGCAGCGGCACTACATTTTTGCATCGTCTCATCGCGCAGGATACGGAGCGGTTTGTATTCACTAAAAACACACATACTTTTTTCATGTCTTCTTCTTTTGTTCAGTTTTATAATGTGCTGAAGTGGGTGGACAAGCGATTGATGTTTGGAGCTTTGCGCAGGGTAGTCAATAAATTGGATGACGTTTTCTGGAGCGGCTGGGACGAGATTCACCCAATGGGGTTTAATAAGGCAGAGGAAGACGAATTGGTTTTTGCTCAAACGCTGATGAGTCCCGGAGTCTTTATTCCCTTCCCTTACTTTCATCTGAATAATAACAACAGATTTTTAGATGATGAAGAAGAATCTGTCAAGAGAAATGTGATGGATTTTTACGAGAGCAGTGTGCAGCGTTTTATGTTCCGGGCAGGGCGCAATAAAACCTATTTGGCAAAAAATGTAATGAGTACCGCTCGATTCAAAACTCTGCTGAAACGTTTCCCCGATGCGAAAATTATTTATATCGCCCGCCACCCTTACGATGCTGTACCGAGCATGGCCAGCATGTTTACCGCTATGTATAATTTCCATTCTCCCGAAGTTCCCAAAGATCATCCGTGCAAAAGTGTTTGGGCGCGTTACGGCATTGATTTTTTCAAATACTCTAAAGAAATGCGAAAGGAAATCCCTCCCTCGCAATTCTTTGCCATTACTTTTGACGAAATGCTGGCAGAGCCAAAAAATACCGTACTGAAAATTTACGAGTATTTTGGTTGGGAGGCTTCTGAAAAATTTAAGACCGCCTTATCGCAGGAGAAAAAGCGAAGTGACGGTTATCACAGCACTCACGAATATTCCTTAGCAGAATACGGACTTAGCAAAGAATATATCTATAATGAACTGGGTGATATTATGGATGAGTATGGCTTTGATAAAGAGTTTTAATTTGCTTTTAACCAGCTTCTGAATTTTTGTATTTTGTTTGTGCCTTACTTTTACTCTATGGCACATACCTCTAATCATACTGAAAAACTGTTTCTGCTCGATGCATACGCGCTAATATTTCGCTCTTACTTTGCCTTTAGTCGCAATCCCCTCGTAAACTCAAAAGGTCAGAATGTATCGGCCATCAGTGGTTTTACCACTACTTTGATGGAATTAATTCAGAAAGAGAAGCCAACACATCTTGCTGTAGTATTTGATTTGGGCGGTTCGGTGGAGCGCGAAGCAGAGTATTCGGAATACAAAGCCAACCGCCAGGAAACCCCTGAAGATATTCTGTTTGCCGTTCCTTACATAAAGGAAATTATCAAAGGCTTTAACATTCCTATTCTGGAATATGAAGGATACGAAGCCGATGACATCATTGGTACAATTGCCAAGCAAAAGGCGGCTGAAGGGCACATTGTGTATATGGTGACCCCCGATAAAGATTTCGGACAGTTAGTGGACAAGAACATCTACATCTATAAACCGGCTCGTTCCGGAGGGGAAGTAGAAATAATGGGGGTAGAAGAGATTAAGAAAAAGTGGGACATAGAATCTCCGCTTCAGGTGATTGATATTTTGGCACTGATGGGTGATGCTGTTGACAATATTCCGGGCAACCCGAAAGTGGGAGAGGTGACCGCCAAAAAATTGATAAAGGAATATGCCTCCTTAGAAAACATCATCGCCAATGCCGACAAGATAAAAGGAAAATTAGGTGAAAATGTAAGGCAATATGCCGAGCAGGGCTTAATGAGCAAGCGATTAGCCACTATTAATTTAGCTGTTCCCATTGAAGTGAGTGACGATGATTTAAAAATGGATGAGCCGGACAAAGAAAAGCTCGCTTCTATTTTTTCTGAATTAGAGTTTCGCACCTTAGGAAAAAGAATTTTGGGGAATAATTATTCCGTCAATCAGCAAGGCAACAACGAAACTTCTGCTAGTATTCCTCCTGTTTCCGGTGCTCAAGGAAATTTGTTTGGACACACCGCAGCTCCGCAGGATTGGACTGCCGACCCGGTGGAGAAAGGCAAAAACATTGAAAATACTTTACACCGATATCAGTTGGTGGAAGGCGAAGATTCAATTAAAAAATTAGTGCAGGTGTTAGAGTCGCATAGCGAGTTTTGTTTTGATACCGAAACGTCTTCCTTAGATTATTTCACCTTGGATTTGGTCGGGATTAGTTTCTCCGTTAAAGAAGGAGAAGCCTACTATGTGCCTTGCCCTACGAACTTTGAGGAAACCAAAAAAATAATGGCTCACTTCAAGCCGTTATTAGAAAGCTCCCAATTAATTAAGATAGGTCAGAATGTAAAATTCGACTTGTTAGTACTGAAGCGCTACGAGGTGCAGGTTTCATTGCCGGTGTACGACACTATGCTGGCGCATTATCTGATAGAGCCTGATTTGAAACACGGTATGGATTATTTGAGCGAAACCTATCTCGGTTACACACCTGTTCCCATCGAAGACCTGATTGGCAAAAAAGGGAAAGCCCAAGGGAGTATGCGCGATGTGGAATTGGAGAAAATCAAAGAATATGCAGCCGAAGATGCCGACATCACGCTACAACTGAAACACAAACTGGCTCCATTAGTACAACATCTGGAGGTAGATAAGGTGCTGCAAGAAATAGAGCATCCGCTCATTGAAGTACTCGCTGCCATGGAATTTGAAGGAGTGAAAATTGACGAAAGGTTTTTAAATAATTTTTCGAAGGAATTAGAACGCGATATGTTGAAAGTGCGAGAAGAGATTCACACTCTGGCGGGAATTGATTTCAACATGGACTCTCCCAAGCAATTAGCCGATGTGCTGTACGGCCACATGAAACTTCCGTTTGAAGGAAAGAAAACCTCTACCGGACACCTTTCTACCAATGAAGATGCCCTACAATTACTCAAAAAGCATCATCCCATAGCCGAAAAAATTCTTGACTATCGGGAAATCACTAAACTCAAATCTACCTATGTAGATGCCCTCCCCCGAATGATTCACCCTGCTACGGGTCGGGTGCATACTTCGTTCCGTCAAGCTATTGCCGCTACCGGTCGCTTAAGCTCTGACAATCCCAACCTTCAAAACATCCCCATTCGCTCACAGCGCGGACAAGAAGTGAGAAAGGCATTTATTGCCCGCGATGAAAATTATGTTCTCATATCTGCTGACTATTCACAAATTGAGTTGCGCATTGTAGCCGAATTGAGTGGCGATGAGAAAATGACAGAGGCATTTGAAAAGAAAATTGACATCCATAGTGCAACGGCTGCCAAAGTATATGGGGTGCCTTTAGAAGAAGTAACCAAAGAAATGCGCTACAAGGCCAAGAGTGTCAACTTCGGGATCATATATGGGCAGGGCGCTTTCGGATTGGCAGAAAACATTGGTGTTTCGCGGACAGAAGCCAAAGAGATTATTGAAAACTATTTCCTGCAGTTTCCAAAAATCAAAGAATACATGAATCGCAATATTCAGTTTGCGAGAGAACATGGATATGTACAAACTATCAAAGGCAGAAGGCGCTACCTCAAAGACATTAACTCCAAAAACTTTACCGTGCGCAGCTTCGCAGAGAGAAACGCCATCAACTCTCCGGTGCAAGGAAGCGCGGCTGACCTTATTAAGTTGGCTATGATTGATATTCACAGAGAGTTTTCGCAGCGCAAGCTGAAATCAAAAATGACTTTGCAGGTGCATGACGAATTGGTGTTTGATGCACACAGAGATGAGGTTGAAATTATCAAACCCATTATTTACGAAAAGATGGTAAATGCCATCAAAACAAAAGTGCCTATTGAAGCGGAAATAGGAATGGGCGAAAATTGGTTAGAGGCGCATTGAGTTCCTAACAGTAGAAGCATGCAAAGCATTCGTACAACAGCGTAAAAGAACTGTTTATCCGTACTTTGAGAAAAGTAGAATTACCGGGCGCAGGCATGGCGAAAGGCATCGTATGGCAAGAGTTTTCTCATGTCTCCACAATAGCAAGCAATTTGATTAATTACACTTAGGAGTGAATACGGTTAAGCGTAAGCAGAATGAATTGGAATTTGAACATTGGGAAGAACTTCCAGATGGTGGAAGGAAATACCGGAGTGAATTAACTCACCGTCACGAAAAGTACCCAATTGATAAAGGACATAAAAAACTGTAACCATGATTACTAAACAAATAATAGCACAGCAACTTTTAAAATATCTGAACCATCAAATAACCTTAGCCACTTGGGTTGACTGGGCTGAAAATGCAATTATGCAAGACCATATTGAACCTACCGATCCCCGTACGCTCATGCAAATACTTGGGCGTATCGGTGCCGCTGATGCGAAAGAATTTGGTTTGCTTTGGGAAGATTGCAACTCTATGATGCAGCAGTTGGCTTATGCGATTAAGGTAGATGCTCACTTAGCTGCTTAAATAACAATAGCCAGTGGATATGAAAATAAAACCTATCCTCGTCCAAGCGAGATTATACAGGAGTGATAAAACGCATGGAAGTTCTTTGGGGAACTAAAGCGGAAGTGCTGAATCACAAAAGATAACTTTCTTAACGCATGATTCGCGCATTACAAGATTCCTTTGAAATGCCGATGAGTTGACAATGTGACTCTTTAATAGAAAGTGAGAAATGAAAAGTTATCCGCACTATTAGCTATCGCTTCCTGACTATTCGCAATTCCTTACTTTCTTTTTAAAACCTTCTTTACCGCTTCTACCACATTCGGTGTATCTAATCCGTATTTTGCTAAAAGTTGATCGGGAGTTCCACTCTCCCCGAAGGAGTCATTGACGGCAACAAACTCCAAAGGAGTCGGCTGTTGCTGCGCCAAAAGAGCCGCCACAGAGGAACCCAAACCGCCAATGCGATTGTGCTCTTCGCAAACTACAGCGCATTTTGTTTTTGATACCGACTGTAATACAGCGGCTGCGTCTAAAGGCTTTATTGTATGGATGTTGATGAGTTCTACGGATATTCCTTCTGCTTCGAGTTGGCGAGTAGCTTCGAGGCTTTTCCAAACCAAGTGGCCGGTAGCAAAAATAGTTACATCCTTGCCCTCGTTCATCACTATTGCCTTTCCGATTTCAAAATTTCCTTCGGGCATAAAAATGGGCCAAACCGGGCGGCCAAAGCGCAAGTAAACCGGCCCTACGTATTCCGCTGCTGCAATGGTGGCCGCTTTTGTTTGATTATAATCGCAGGGGTTAAGCACTACCATTCCCGGCAGCATCTGCATCAACCCAATATCTTCGAGAATCTGGTGCGTGGCTCCGTCTTCACCCAATGTAAGACCGGCATGAGAAGCAGCAATTTTTACATTCTTACCGGAGTAGGCTACTGACTGCCGAATCTGATCATACACTCTACCGGTGGCAAAGTTGGCAAAAGTGGTGGCAAAAGGAATTTTACCTCCTATGGTTAAGCCTGCTGCGATGCCGGTCATGTTTGCCTCAGCTACTCCGCACTGAAAAAATCTATCCGGAAATTCTTTAATGAAAGCATCAAGTTTGAGAGAACCAACCAAATCGGCACATAGTGCTACTACGTTGGGGTTGGTTCTGCCAAGTTCTAACATTCCCGCTCCAAAACCGGAACGGGTATCTTTTTTACCGGTAACTGCATAATCAGATAGTGCCATGTTCCAACTGTTTTTGTATGCCTCTTTACAGAGCGTGTTAAAGGGTCAAACTTAAAGTTCCGCCCGATGTAACTTCAAATTCTTTTTCAACGGTAGTGTGGATAGTTTTAGCATATTTCGAGCGGTACACCAACAGGTATTTGCCGGGCTGTAAAGCAATCGTCTCTTGGTGATCCTTCGTTTTTAGGTCATATATTTTTTTCATTCGACCCTTTTCTATGGTCAATATAGCCCCATAGGCTTCAAAGTTTTTATTGATGGTGAGTATTCCCGGGGCGGGAATTTGCACATCGGTGGTTTTACTTTGATCTATCTGCACATTTCTAATTATCATTCGCGGAAGGGTGAGCACTTCCAGATCGTACTTGCCGGTCAAATATTTTTCGGTGGTATTTAATTTCTGCGCATAAAGAGTGGGCTGCTTATCGGGAAGATGCACTAAACATTTGATGCGACTGATAACGTTCGATTTTGAAATCATCCCCTGCAAAGTAAAGCGGAGGTACCCCTGCGGGGCATTTAGGTTGATGATGTTGTGATGATTTTCCCGAAGTTCAATATTGTCTAACACGATTGGGGGAACGGTATGCACCTGCAATTTGTAACGAAACATAGGAGAAATGGTCAGGGTGTCGGGCAGGCCGCGGCTGTTCAAAGTATGATAGAGGTTATATTTGGCAATGCCGGTTTCTGAATCGTAAAATGTCATGTTCACATCCGTTTCGGTGGGTCGGCCATCCTTGTCGTTTAGATTCACTTGCAGCGTGGTTTTGGCAATGGATTCCAGCACCACTTTTTTCAGTGTTGTTGAAAAATCATCCGAAGAAACTGTATTGAAGAGTTTCCCTACACAGTTCATTTTA
>CAZQYO010000149.1:0-7013 GCA_964597415.1 uncultured Chitinophaga sp. | reverse complement strand
ATTAAAACCTTGGAGGACGAACGCATTTTTCGCTTCTGTTCGGTGGTCGTTTACGGACACAAAAATGTCATTTCTTACTACGCTAAAAATCTGAAGATTCAGAATTTCAATATTCAGGAAATTGAAGATGTCGCAAAACTGAATCCTAAAATTCCGAACATCATCAACTGCTGGAGCGAGCAGGTGAAAATAGAACCCGGCATTGCCGAATCAGAAGCAGGCACCCGCGCCATGATATGCCTAAACCGAGGGATTAAAGATTTATTGGCCGGAGAAATTGATGTGTTAGTGACCGGTTCGGTAAACAAAAGCACCATCAGCGAACACCACCCCGACTTTACCGGCCAAACCGAATATATTGCAAAGGAAGCTGGCGCACCAAATCCAATGATGATATTAGCCGATGATGTCCTCAAAGTCGGATTAGTCACTACTCACCTTTCCCTCAAAGATGTGCCGGCTAAAATGGATATCCATCTGATTACTTCTAAAATTGAAACACTAAATCAATCTCTCAAACAAGACTTTCTAATTACCCGCCCTCGCATTGCCGTGTTGGGATTAAACCCTCACGCAGGCGATAATGGCTTATTAGGAAAAGAAGAAAAAGACTTGATAGCTCCGGCTGTGAACCGCGCCAAGGAAAAAGGCATTCTTGCCTTAGGGCCTTTTTCTGCCGATGGCTTTTTCGGGTCACAACACTACCGAAAATTTGACGCGGTGCTGGCCATGTATCACGACCAGGGCTTAGTTCCTTTTAAAACAATTTCCTTTGGCACCGGAGTGAACTTTACCGCAGGCTTACCCATAGTTCGCACTTCACCCGACCACGGAACCGGCTATGACATAGCCGGAAAAAACCTTGCCTCGCCCGATTCGCTTCGCAATGCCATTTTCATGGGAATTGACATCGTAAAAAATCGCGAAGCCTATAAGGAAATGACCGCTAACCCGGTAGAGCGAGTAAGAGTAGATAGAGAATAATTTGCACATCTTCCATTCAAGGTCACTGTTGTTAATCTTATGAGCAAGTGAGACCCATTTTCCTTAATCATTCCCTCCTGCATTTTTCTTCCCCCTTAGCAGAATACATTTCCCCCCTAACGCAACCTTATGCTGAGGAATTCAACAATAAAGCCAAAGCTGAAATTTAAAATAGTTGGCGCCTTACTGCGGCCACCCGGGGCACATCACTCTCCCACGGGCGTTCGTGCTGTAGCGCTGTTTGCGGACAAGACCTTAACTCTACATTTCAATTCGCATCTGCAATTCTCCCAATACCCTTAGTGTTCTTAATGCCCTTAAAGGTTCAATTCGCCTCTGCCTTCGCCATTCTTCCAATTAGGCACAAGCAAATGCTCGCGCCAGTTGTGCAATTAATACATATCCATCTGTCCATTCATTGCCGGCTGCTTTAGCTGACGGAAAGAAAAAAATCTCCAACCGGCTTTAGCCAAAAACAAAATCTACAAACAGGAAATAGAAATTCGGCTAAAGCCTTTTATTGATGCAAACCTGAACCGTCAGCTAAAGCAGCCGGCAATCAAAAAAAGCAAATGCTAAAACAGATGGAAATGAAAAAGTACCGGACTGTGAGTAAAGCAGGTCGAGGAGCCGATAATATCTATTTGCATGTGCATATACCGACAGATGTAGGCTACTATACTACTTTATGTGGTCAACTATACTACCTTATGTAGGCAGCTATACTACTTTATATAGGCAACTTCACTACTTTATGTAGGTAATTATGCAACCTTATGTAGTATAACAGGCATCATATTAACAAAAGGGGGGCTTAAATTTCCCAATTAATTAACTAAACCAATAATTATGGCTGACGAACTGAATATAGGCGCAATGCTAAAAGCCCACGTAAAGAAATATCGGCTGAGACAATCCGGCTGGGCCAGACAAGAACACTTACACCGCAGTACCATTGGTCAGTATCTCAAGACTAAAGACATGCAGATAGGCACTATGCTATCTATCTGCCGTGCTCTCAAATACAATTTTTTCCGCCAAATAGCCGACATGCTACCGCCCGATATGCCGCCCATCATTCAAAACCCGCTGCAAACCCGGGTAGAGGAATTAGAGCGACAAAACCACGATTTGCAATTACAGGTAAATACCTTAAAAGAGATGGTGGAGCTGTTCGGTAAGCGATAGAGAAGCGGTGGGGGGTGCGTTCCACCGGTTTGGCCTTGTTGTTTTAGAGAGGCTGCGCTGTTCACAAGTTCCGCAGCGCATGTAGGCCTTGTAGATACTGGCAGATTTCCCATCTGCTATCCTTCTCCTGATTAAATGAGCCATTTAATTACAGAGGTCGTTTATCAAAACAATATTTTACAAACCCATGAAGCGAGTGGAGGAAAGAAAACCTAATGTTTACAGGCAACTGATTCCTAAATACCTAATGCAATCACATTAAAATATCTTAGGCATCCTTTAGTTCGATGCCATATTTGGTCTGCGAATGTGCCCACCAAATGAACCGGTAAGTTAAATAAGAAGCGATGGGAGCAAAAGCTACATCCATAGAGTAGTGAACATGTTGCCAGACCAACAGAATAGCCACAGCGAGGGTAACAAAGGTGGCGTAATACTTAAGGTATCGGTTCGAAACTAACAGTGCCAAAAGTGTAAGCGCTGAAATATGCCCCGAAAAAAACAAGTCCTTTGTCACCACCACATTTTTACTGTGCAGTACCAAATTCGCTATAGGGTCAGTTAAAAAAATCATATCTCTGGGAGGCTCCAAGGGCACAAAATAAATACTGACCGTGCGGGCTATCATTATGATAGCAAACATCTGTAACCCCCTTACTAATTTATCGGGATGAATAAGGGTGTAAATGAACACCATTAATAGCGTAGAATATTCTAAAATGAAAATTGGCACCGAAAAGTCAAACGGGGGCAAGTAACTTTCTAAAAAATCATTCACTTGCACACCGCTTCTCTCCTGCCATATCCTCAAATAATGAAACTGATATAAGCAGGTCCCTATCAACACCAATACCGACAGGAAGAGATGATTCCTGAAGGTCGCAGATGCCCAAACTCTGCGCCATACTTCGGGTATTTTTTTCAACTCGGTAAACATATCATAAGGGCTTTGTTTACAAATGTACAAAACCGGTTTTAAATTATAGGGTTAAAAAAATTAAACTACTGCTGACTCCTGATTTTCGCTGCGATACGAATATTTCAGCACACAAAACATAGATACATCATACACAAAATGAGCAATGATAGCCGAAAACAGACCGAAATACCTAAACAAATAACCAAATCCGGCACAAATCACCACCAGAAATATTCCATAAATAGTCAAGTTAAAGTTAGAAGGGTAAATATACCCGTGCAGCACTACAAACAGCACCGAAGCCGGCCAAACACCAATGAGCGGTTGAATTCCGGCCCGAAACAAAATTTCCTCCCCAACCGATGCGCAAAAGGAATAAAAGAGAATATTGATAAATGTCGGATTCATTCCTCCAATCATTCCTTCAAAAAAAACACGAATGCCTTTAAACTTTTTACCATTAATCATTAACAGCCCTAAAATAGCGGCAAGGCTTCCGAAAAATAAGCCGGCTAAGGTCTGCAAATAATACTTCTTCCCTCCCAAAAGAACAGTCCGCACTCCTTTCTGTTGCAAATAATGGATGAATAGAATACCGATAGCACTCATGCCAAAGAGCGTGAGCCAATTCATGTAATTCAATCTTTTTTTATCAGAAAACACCATTTCTAATTTAGGGACGATTTGGCTGCACTTCTAAAACAAACATGGTATAACAAGCAATCATAGGGTCTCCCTTTTAACCCCTACTGCATTTACATTTTGAATTGTAATATAGTAATCTTGTCCAACGAATTGAAAAATTATGGCTGAAGATAAAAAAATCACTCCGGTGAGCACATTAGGCGAATTTGGGCTTATTGATAAATTAACCCAAGATTTTACTCCTGTCAACCCCTCCACCAAAAAAGCAATAGGCGATGATGGCGCAGTGGTAGATTATGGCGGGAAGAAAACCGTTATCAGTACCGACTTATTGGTAGAGGGAATTCACTTTGACTTAGCTTATACTCCATTGAAACACTTGGGTTACAAAAGTGTGGTGGTAAACCTAAGTGACATCTATGCTATGAATGCCGACCCAAAACAAATCACTGTTTCCATCGCCATTTCTTCCCGCTTTACAGTAGAGGCACTCGAAGAACTCTACAAAGGAATCAAATTAGCCTGTTCTAAATATCAGGTAGATCTGGTAGGGGGTGATACCACTTCTTCACTTACAGGCCTTATCATTTCAGTAACCGCCATTGGAGAGGGGGAAGACCTCCACCTCACTTACCGAAACGGAGCGCGTCCGGGCGATCTGATTTGTGTGAGTGGCGATTTAGGAGCTGCCTATTTAGGACTTCAGATTTTAGAAAGGGAAAAGCGGATTTATCTGGAACACCCCGATGTGCAACCGGAGTTGGAGAATGCGCCATACCTTTTAGAGCGACAATTAAAGCCCGAAGCTCGTAGAGATGTGATTCAGTTTTTCAGGGAATCCGGCCTGAAACCAACTGCCATGATGGATTTGAGTGACGGCCTTTCGAGCGATATTTTGCATATCTGCAAGCAAAGTGGTACCGGTTGCGAAATTGACGAAGCCGCCATTCCCATTTCAGAGGAGGCCTACAACATGGCTCTTCAGTTCAATATGGATCCTACCACTTGTGCCTTAAACGGAGGAGAGGATTATGAATTATTGTTCACTATTGAGCCGGAAGATGAAACCAAACTCACCGGAGAATTTTCCATTTCGGTAGTTGGTCGAATCACCGAGAAATCAAGCGGTTACTATCTGATTTCGAAAGCAGGCCATCGCCACGCTCTAAAGGCGCAGGGTTGGAGTCACTTTTTATCTCCATCAGAATAAATCTCAAAATCACTACCGCCAAATATCCATTGCGAAAGTCTTTCAGCAGTTCTACCCATTAATACAACTGACGGTATAGATTAAAAAAAAGGGAATCACCTCCCGCCATTGGGTTACTTTTTTAAAATAGATCACAGTGGTTTAAGTATTGAGTCAATACAGATATAGGAGGTGGGCAAAAGTGTTACCGGATACCCGCAATCTAAATCAGCATAAAAATCCATCTGCTACCCCGAGGGAGAAAGAAAACTATCCACTCTTCACTTAATGTAATTTATCCTTTCTCCTTCTAAGCAAACGTGCAGTAGAGCACAGCAAGTGCTTTATATTCTGTCGCACATTTTTATTTCGAATAATTAAATTACCTTCGCGCCTCATTTATAACCGCACGGTCATCCAGGGTTTGTCGAAACAACATCGCGTTTCACATGGGATGACGGAAGAAACTCTCCGCATCATGGTTCGAAGAACTCGCCATGACCCTGCACAAAACGATTTATTATCATGGAAAAATTCCGTTCGCTCGGCTTGAGCGAAAACGTGCTTACTGCGTTGCAGAAGAAAGGATGGGAAACACCTTCACCTATACAGGAGAAAACGATTCCGCTATTACTATCCGGGGCTAAAGATATTGTAGGCCAGGCACAAACCGGTACCGGAAAAACGGCCGCCTTTGGATTGCCACTGATTGAAAAATTAGATGACAACAATAAAAATGTGCAGGCACTTATTCTTTGCCCTACCCGAGAGTTGGCTATACAAGTAGCTGAAGAAATTACCACCTTCCGGGGAGATAAAAAATTCTGGGTGTTACCTGTATATGGAGGACAGAGTTATCAGATACAGGAAAAAGGACTCAGAAAAGGAGCACAGATTGTGGTCGGCACTCCCGGGCGAATTCGCGATATGATAGATAAGCGAATTCTTAAACTTGAACACGTATCGCACGTGGTACTGGACGAAGCCGATGAAATGCTGAACATGGGCTTTGAAGAAGAAGTGCGGGAAATTTTGAAAAGTGTTCCGGAAGAGCGCAGAATGTTGCTGTTCAGTGCTACCATGCCTAATCAGATTTTGAAACTGGCAAAAAGCTTTATGCGCGATTATGAAATGATTGCCGTAGAGAAAACACAGATAGCAACCGAACTGGTAGATCAGATTTATTTTGAAGTAAACGACCGCGAGCGCTTCGAGGCACTTTGCCGCATTATTGATACCGAGCCTGAGTTCTACGGCATTGTTTTCTGCCGCACCAAAAATGAAACAGATATAGTGGCTGACAAGTTGATTGACAGAGGCTATGATTCAGAGGGCATACACGGTGACGTAACGCAAAGTCAGCGGGAATTAATTTTGAAGAAATTCAAAATGCGCAAAGTAAATATTCTGGTAGCGACCGATGTGGCTGCCCGCGGCATTGATGTAAACGACTTGACACATGTAGTGAACTATAACTTGCCTCAAGACCCCGAGGCTTATGTCCATCGTATAGGAAGAACCGGACGCGCAGGGAAGCATGGAACCGCCATCACCATTATAGCACCTAATGAAATGCGCGATTTACTATTCATCCAAAAAATCTCCAATTCTAAAATTCGCAAGGACGAAGTTCCTGTTATCGCTGACGTAATAGAAACCAAGAAGATGAAAGTGAAAACAGAAATCACCGAATTGATGGAAAAAGACGGAGCGGATGATTATCTGGAACTGTCAAAAGAATTATTGGAAGAAGGCCGCGAAGCCGAAAAAGTACTCGCCTCACTTTTAGCGTATGCGCTGAAAGACACCTTGAAGCAAAATAGCTATCGCGAAATATCCCCCATCACCACTCGCGGAATGGGAAGTGGTTTTGGCAAAGATATGGCTCGTTTATTCGTAGCTAAAGGACACATGGATCACATGAATGCCGAGAAAGTAGCTCAATTTGTTGCGGACGAAGCAGGCGTGGATGTAAATACGCTGCACGATGTTCGGGTATTTGAAAAATTCAGTTTTATGTCTGCCCCCGCCATGGAAGCGGAGCAGATATTAGTGGTATTTGGCAAGAAGAAGAAAAACGGAAGATCA
>CAZQYO010000148.1:0-7021 GCA_964597415.1 uncultured Chitinophaga sp. | reverse complement strand
TTTGCCGATGATGTAAGCGTAAACCTTTTCCGTTCCACCTAAATGATTGCTAACATACGTCATTGCGCGGTGGCTGGCTGCCTTCAGCAAATCTGCTTTACCGAAATGAAGAGCCTGCAAGGTGCTTTTTAGTTCAGCATAAGAGCAGATAGTAAAACCTCCACCTAAGTCAATTAATTCTTGAGCCTCGATGGACTTGTGATAATTAGGTCCAAATACGACCGGTTGACCATACACAGCCGCTTCGAGTACATTATGCACGCTGACTCCAAAGCCGCCTCCCACATAAGCGATATTTCCATAAGCATAAGCAGATGCCAGCATCCCGTAATTATCAATGATAATCACTTCCGTATTCTCCGCATTTTCATCAGTCACTTGAGAATATAACTTTACATTATTTCCGGTTCGTCTCAATAAGTGTTGCAAGCGGTTTTCATTGAGTTCATGCGGGGCTATCAGGTATTTGTAATCTTTTAAAATTTGCTGCTCGATACACTCCGCTATCAGGTCTTCATCGGCCGGCCAAGTGCTCCCGGCTATTAAGATGGATTTGCCAAGTTTAAATTTTTCCAATAGGGGAAATGCCGCTGCTTGTTGGGCTATTTGAAATACTCTATCGAATCGTGTATCCGAAGTTATTTCTGAATTAATATGGATGCTCTCTAACAGATCTTTCGAAATTTTGTTCTGAACGAAAATATGCGTGAAGTACTTCAACATACTTCGATGTAAACTTCCGTACCAAGCAAAGAAGACTTGCCCCTTACGAAAAGTGGAACTGATAAGGATTGCCGGAATTTCCCGAAGTTTGATTTCCTGTAAAATGTTGAACCAAAATTCATATTTTACAAAAATGACGAGGTCAGGCTGCACTTCGTCTATGAATTTCTTAGCATTGGCGCGGGTGTCTAACGGCAGATAAACGATTGCATCTGCGCCCCTATAATTTTTACATACTTCAAAACCCGAAGGAGAAAAAAAAGAGAGAATGATTTGGCAGTGTGGCTTTTCCTGCCTCATCTTTTCGAGGAGTGGCCGTGCTTGCTCAAACTCCCCCAACGAAGCGCAGTGCACCCATACTCTTTTCGCAGCCGGTAGATTTATTGTAGGGAATTTTTTTCGCCCTTCTTTCCATGCTTTTGCTTTGCGATTAACTAAGGCTCCACAGGTGAGCATCAACCAGTAGAGCCGGATAAAAAGTTGGTAGGCGAAAATGGAAATGGGCAACATCAGTAATAGTAATATTCTTTTTCACTGGACTTGAGAAAGTAAGGAATAATCCAACCGATTTTCACTCCAAGAAAAAGATCAATCCGCTTTTCGTTCAACTTTGCCATACTATAAAAGTCAATAGGTCTGCGGTTTTGAGTAAAGCCTACATCGAACTGTAAACCTAAATAAGCACTTACAAATCTTCTGCGTTCCATAAAAATACCTCCAATAAACTGAGAAATAACCGGTCCGTTACACATCCGGTCATATCCCTTTCTATACGTTTTGTCCAATTGCGGCAAAGATGATGCGCGTACGTCTATCGCAATTTTGTGTTGCAACATTCCAAAGCCGGTTAGCAAAAGCAAACCGGCATCGGGGTAAGTTTCAGAGAAGGGAATAATCTTGCCTACATTAAACTTTATGGAAAAACCTCTCTCTTGTGGACTTACAGCAATCAAGCTATTATTCTGACTTATGAATTGCCCTGTGTGGGTCGAAATATTATTTAGGATATAGTAATCACGTACCGTGGTGCCGAATAAGAAGTTGCCCTCCACCCCTATCAACCAGTTTTTATTCATTTTATAGTGAATCGAAAAGCCGAACAGGTTATTGAACCCAAAGCGGTCTTGCATGTTTCCGAAGGGAAATTGGGCGGTATATACCGGAGAAAAGAGAATGGCATTGTTCGGCTCAAAATGTTTTTTCTGCTTCTTAGAAGATGGCGCCTCCCTTTCTTGTCCAAATAAGTTTGCCGAAAGTGAAATGAGTAAAATAAAAGAGAGTAAATGCTTAATTGGCAGAAGGCTTTTCATGGAGTTCACTTAAAACAGCGTTATGGCAAAAATATTATTTTAGCCCACCCAAAAAATGTGACGGTGAGCGAAATCCAGATGGTTGACCTGATAAGCCAGTACAATCGAATTAAGAACGAGATAGATAATGCCATTCAGGAAGTATTAAACTCCGGCAAATTTATCAAAGGACCACAAGTAAATCAGTTTGAACAAAATCTTGCCCAATACCTCGGAGTAAAACATGTTATCGGGTGCGCCAATGGTACAGATGCGTTGCAAATTGCCATGATGGCCTTGGGTTTTCAAGAAGGCGATGAAGTGATAACAGCTTCGTTTACCTATGTGGCCACCGCAGAAGTGATCGCTCTGCTCAAGTTAAAACCGGTATTGGTAGAAGTAAACCCCGAAACGTTTACTATTGCCCCCGAAGCAATAGAGAAGGCGATTACTGCAAAAACAAAAGCTATTGTGCCCGTTCATCTGTTCGGGCAATGTGCCGATATGGAAGCTATTATGAAAATAGCGGCCAAATACAATCTGGCAGTGATAGAAGATAATGCACAAGCCATCGGGGCAGATTATTTTTTTGCAGACGGGCACTCTCAAAAGGCCGGCACTATTGGCACCATTGGCACTACTTCTTTCTTCCCCTCCAAAAACCTCGGCTGCTTTGGAGATGGGGGCGCTCTGTTTACCAATGACGATGTGTTGGAAAAGAAAATACGTATGATTGCCAATCACGGACAGCGTGTGCAATACGTACACGACACTATAGGAGTAAACTCTCGCTTAGATACCTTACAGGCTGCGGTGTTAAACATTAAACTCAAATATCTGGATGACTATGTTGCAAGAAGACGACAAGTGGCAGACTACTATGATTGTGCTTTTGAGTACTTAAAGAATGTTCAAATTCCTATCCGGTCACCTCACTCTACTCATGTGTATCATCAGTACACCCTCCAATTGAGAAATATCAATCGGAATGAGCTTAGAACAAAACTGGCTGAAGCAGGAATCCCTTCTATGGTTTATTATCCCATTCCTTTACACCTGCAAAATGCGTATATGGATGACCGATATGCACAAGGGGCCTTCCCCATCACAGAAACTTTGTGCGATAGTGTTTTGTCGTTGCCGATACACACTGAGTTCACAGACGAAAGTTTAAAGTATATTACAGAGACAGTTAAAAAAATAGTTCAGTGAAAATTGCGGTAGTAGGAACAGGTTATGTGGGTTTGGTTACAGGCACTTGTTTTGCAGAAACGGGAAATGAAGTCTTTTGCATTGATGTAAACGAGCAAAAGGTGGAAAGCCTGAACAAGGGTATTGTTCCCATTTACGAACCCGAATTAGATAATTTATTTCAGAGAAATACTAAGTATGGAAGGCTCAAGTTTACCACTTCTTTAGCCGAAGGTATGCAAGATGCAAAAGTGATATTTCTGGCTCTGCCTACCCCTCCGGGTGAAGATGGAAGTGCAGACTTGCAATATGTGTTAGGGGTAGCTAAACAGTTGGGAAAATTGATACAAAGCTATACGGTGATAGTGAATAAGAGCACCGTGCCTGTGGGGACAGCCGATAAGGTGCGGGAAGTGATTAGTGCAAACGGAGGGAAAGAGTTTGACGTAGTTTCAAATCCGGAGTTTTTGAGAGAAGGAGTCGCTGTGGAAGATTTCATGAAGCCGGAAAGAGTAATTGTAGGTACCCGATCAGAAAAGGCAAAAATTATTATGGAGGAATTGTATGAGCCATTTGTTCGACAAGGCAATCCCGTAATTTTTATGGATGAAAGAAGCGCAGAGGTAACTAAATATGCCGCTAATGCTTTTTTAGCGACCAAGATTTCCTTTATGAATGAAATCGCAAACCTTTGCGAGAGAGTAGGGGCAAATGTGGATAATATCCGAAAAGGAATAGGAACGGACTCTCGAATCGGAAAGCGATTTCTTTTTGCCGGAGCCGGTTATGGCGGAAGTTGCTTCCCGAAAGATGTGAAAGCACTTTTTCATACGGCTAAGGAGAATGAATATGACTTTAAAATTCTTGATGCGGTGATGAAGGTCAATGAGCAGCAGCGGGAAAAGTTTTTTCAATCCATCATGAGTTACTATAACGGAGATATAAAAGGACGAACTTTTGCACTTTGGGGTTTGGCGTTTAAGCCCAATACCGATGATATTCGCGAAGCTCCGGCTCTCTATATCATAGATAGACTGATGGAGCAAGGCGCAAATGTGCGGGTCTATGACCCCGAAGCGATGTCCAATGTAAAGCGGATTTATACCGACAAGGTATATTTTTCTAAAGATGAGTACGATGCTTTGAACGGAGCCGATGCGCTGGCTATTCTAACCGAATGGAATGCTTTTCGCTCGCCTGACTTTGCTAAAATTGCCTCTTTATTGAAAGCAAAAGTGATTTTCGATGGGCGAAATCTTTATCATACAGGTGTGATGAAGGAGCATGGGTTTACATATTTCAGTATAGGACGAGAATCCGTGAAATCATGAAGAAGATATTAATTACCGGAGCTGCGGGTTTTCTCGGTTCACATCTTTGCGATCGCTTTATCAAAGAAGGGTTTCACGTTATTGGAATGGATAATCTGATAACCGGAGACCTGAAAAATATTGAGCACCTTTTCAAATTAGAACAATTTGAGTTCAACCATTGTGACGTTTCTCGCTTTGTTCACATCCCCGGGCAATTAGATTACATTCTGCATTTCGCTTCCCCGGCTTCGCCTATAGATTATTTGAAAATCCCTATTCAAACGCTCAAGGTGGGTTCATTAGGAACACATAATCTTTTGGGTTTGGCAAAGGCGAAGAAGGCGACTATTCTGGTGGCTTCTACTTCTGAAGTTTACGGAGATCCATTGGTGCATCCTCAAAAGGAAGATTACTGGGGCAATGTGAATCCTGTGGGACCTCGCGGAGTATATGATGAAGCCAAGCGTTTTCAAGAAGCACTCACAATGGCCTATCACACTTTTCACGGCTTAGACACAAAGATTGTTCGCATCTTTAATACTTACGGCCCTCGTATGCGGCTGAATGACGGCAGAGTATTGCCGGCTTTTATCGGTCAAGCCTTGAGAGGCGAGAACCTGACTGTATTTGGAGATGGCAGTCAAACCCGTTCATTTTGCTATGTAGATGATTTGGTAGAAGGTATTTATCGCTTGCTGTTAAGTGATTATCATCAGCCGGTCAATATTGGCAACCCCGATGAATTAACCATTAGTGACTTTGCCGAAGAAATAATCAAACTGACGGGGACTACTCAAAAGGTAATTTATGAATCTTTGCCGGTGGATGATCCCAAACAAAGACAGCCAGATATTACCCGTGCTCGCGAAATTTTAAATTGGGAACCTCAAATAGGCAGGAATGAAGGACTTAAAATCACTTACGAGTATTTCAAGTCACTGCCCAAAGAAATTTTATTTGAATCTAAACACCGCTTTCAATAAATGACGATGGATAGCAACCCCTACTTTGCGCACCCCACAGCGGTGATTGATGCCGGTTGTGAGATTGGCAGCGGAACTAAAATTTGGCATTTCAGTCATGTTATGCCCGGATCGAAAATTGGAAAGAACTGCAATATTGGTCAGAATGTGGTTCTGTCTGATGGGGTAGTGCTGGGGAATAATGTAAAAGTGCAAAACAACGTATCTATCTACACCGGTGTAATTTGCGAAGACGATGTATTCTTGGGACCTTCTTGTGTTTTTACCAACGTTACCAATCCGAGAAGTGCGGTGAACAGAAGAGGACAGTACGCTAAAACAGTAGTGAAGAAAGGTGCTTCTATCGGAGCAAACGCCACCATTGTTTGCGGGCATGATATAGGGGAGTACGCTTTTGTTGGCGCTGGCGCAGTGGTTACCAAAAATATTCCTGCCTATGCTTTAGTAGTGGGCAACCCTTCCAAGCAAATAGGTTGGATGAGCGAATTTGGGCATCGCTTACATTTTGACTCCAACGGAATAGCTATTTGCCCGGAAAGCAATGAGAAATATCAATTAAAAGACAATGCAGTTTTAAAAATCAAACAAGAATGATTCAGGAATTACTCGAAAAGAAGAAAAAGTTAGCCGTCATCGGATTAGGCTATGTGGGCCTTCCAATTGCTTTGGAATTTGCCAAGAAAATAAGCGTTATCGGCTTCGACATTAATCAAAAGCGGGTGGATATGATGAAGAATCACATAGACCCCAGCAACGAATTAGAAGCAAAGGATTTTAATGACACCGACATTCTATTTACCGCCAATCTGGACGACCTGAAAGAGGCCAACTTTTTTATTGTTGCGGTTCCTACCCCTGTAGATAAGCACAATGTGCCCGACTTAAAACCGGTATTGAGTGCCTCGGCTACCATTGGCAAAGTGTTGAAAAAGGGAGATTATGTAGTATTTGAATCTACCGTTTATCCGGGCTGTACCGAAGAGGATTGCCTGCCGGTGATAGAACAATTATCCGGACTTAAAATGGGGCGGGATTTTAAGCTCGGCTATTCTCCCGAAAGAATTAATCCGGGCGATAAAGACCACACCATTACCAAAATACGGAAAGTAGTTTCGGGTTGCGATGCCGAAGCCTTAGACGTAATTGCCCGCACCTACGAAATCATTGTGACAGCGGGCACTTACAGAGCATCGGCTATTAAGGTGGCTGAGGCCGCAAAAATTATTGAAAACACACAACGCGATTTAAACATTGCGCTGATGAATGAGCTTTCGAGAATTTTTGACTTGATGGGGATTAATACTTACGAAGTATTGGAGGCCGCTGGCACCAAATGGAACTTCTTGAAATTTTATCCCGGCTTAGTAGGCGGGCATTGCATTGGTGTTGACCCTTACTATCTCACATACAAAGCACTGGCATTGGGCTATAACCCCGAAGTGATTTTGGCAGGTCGCAGAATTAATGATGATATGGGTGCTCATGTAGCCCGCAAGCTGGTGCAGCAAATGATTAAGCAACA
>CAZQYO010000147.1:1819-7087 GCA_964597415.1 uncultured Chitinophaga sp. | reverse complement strand
GTTTCAACCACACCGAAATTTTATCCTTCCAGTCAGGAGCCGCTAAAAATGTTTTCCAGGTATCTTCCCAATATTCAAAATTTACCCAAAGCGGGTTCCAACTTTTGGGCTGTTTGGTAATGCCATATACCACTTCTTCCTCTTCTTGCTGAAAGGTGCCAAACATGCGGTCGAAGATAATGAGCGTGCCTCCGTGATTGCGGTCAATGTATTTCGGGTTCACCCCGTGATGTACCCGATGGTGTGATGGTGTATTGAAAATATATTCAATGGGAGCCGGTAATTTTCCGATCATCTTGGTATGAATCCAAAATTGATACAAGGTTTGCAGAGAGGCTATTATCAAAAACAGTTCAGGCCTAAAACCGAGTAATGCCAGAGGTAAATAAAATACAAATGAAAAGGCTCCCTGAAACCAAGCCTGTCTTAGCGCCACAGTGAGGTTGTATTCTTCGCTTTGATGATGCACGGCATGACTGCCCACATCACGGATATTTCGTGGGCTAAACGATGAAACCAATAATAGAAGAAATCTACTCCGATAAACAGCACAATCCATACCCACCACACGTTTGGGATGAGTCCCTTTAGAGGGGAAATATCATATAGCTTGATATACGCGACCACAGTAAGCGCTTTGAGAAAAATACCTGTGATCTGCGAGCCGATACCACAACTGAGGTTGGTCACCGCATCATTAAACCGATAATAGGAAAGTTTTTTAATGCGCGATACCATCAGTTCTAGGCCTATGAACAGGAAGAATAGGGGAATAGATAATACAATCAGGCTCATTGAATTTGCATTTGAAGCTTAAATTTAGTGAAGTATTTCCACATTCATTTTCTCAAGGGACGGACGCTACCATGCGCAGAAATAGCAATTAATCTGCGATATTCTTTTCAATCCGAATTCCTATGCTTTTAAAATGGGGTAATGGATTCACCCGCATATCTTGCGTAATTTTGAAAGTATAGTTGCCGGGTTGCGGAAAGTAAGCATTTTGCTGAATAGGAATCTGAATATCGCAGTTATCTCCAAGGCATTTGCCATGCCAGTGCCCATCCGGTTCTGATAAAAGTAGATTGATTCGCTTATTGAAGATATGCCCATCGGGAAAAACGGTTTCGATGTTCACCCATACATTTCGCCATTCAAACTGGAAGGAGTGGCGCGCATTGATGTAGATATTATAAGTAAGGGAGGTATCGGAGATGGCAGCCGTAAAACTTTTGGCATCGCTATAATCCCAACGGTAATTCCTTATCTGCTGATTTTGCTCCAGCACCAATTTTTTGTCGCAGGAGGAGAGCGCAAGAACTAAAAAAAAGCACCAGAAAGCTCCATTATTTCTTTTTGTCACGACCTCTTCCTTTTTGGTTGCGATGCTTGTTGCGCTTGCGTCTTTCCTTTTCTTCGAGCGTGGAAAGACTTACCTGCCCTACCAAATCTTCGTGTTTTGATTCATCTACTTTTACTTCTTCGGTTATAGCGAAGTCCATCAGGCTTTTTGGCTTTTTGCCTGATTTGTTCATCCACAATAATTCTTTTACTTGTTCAATTCCCAACTTAAAAGAAACTCCGCGCTGATGTTCGTATTCGTAAACTGCTTGTTGCTTTAGTATTTCTGTTTTGCGAAGTATGGCAAGACCTTCGTCTGTTTCAATCCGATCCATGTTGCGGGGGAAATTGCGCAGTGCATCGCAATAAGTATCTAATTCATAGTTGAGGCAACATTTTAAGCGACCGCATTGTCCACTTAGTTTATCGGTGTTGATAGCGAGATTTTGATAGCGCACTGCCTGAGTGGTTACCGATTTGAAATCGCTCAACCAAGTAGAGCAGCAAAGTTCGCGGCCACAAGTGCCAATGCCTCCAATGCGAGCGGCCTCTTGACGAGCACCTATTTGTCGCATTTCAATTTTTACTTTGAATTCACGGGCATATACCTTTACCAGTTCGCGAAAATCTACTCTGTCTTCGGCAGTGTAATAAATGGTGACCTTTTTATAGTCGCCCTGATATTCAATATCCCCAATCTTCATTTCCAGATTCATGGAGCGCGAAATAGCTCTGGCCCGCACCATCGTTTCGGGTTCTTTAGCCCTTATTTCCTGTAAAATTTTTAGGTCGTCATCTGTTCCAGGACGCAGGATATTTCGGATGGTATCATCTCTCTCCGAAACTTTGCGCTTTTTCATTTGCGTTTTCACCAATTCTCCTTGCAAATCTACTTCGCCAATATCGTACCCTTGCGCGGCTTCTACTACTACTAATTGGCCTTTATGTAAATCGAGGTGTTGTGTATTTCGATAGAAACCCTTACGGGCTCCGTTTTTAAATGATACTTCTACTATGTTGAAGTTTTCGTTAAAGGACAGGGGCATATCGGAGAACCAATCATATACATTCATCCGGTTGCAGCCACCGGAGCTGCCTCCGTGTTGGCTTCCTGAGTCCGTTCCGCCTTTGGCGGATGAGCATCCTGAACATCCCATTTTTTCAAATATTTATTTAGCTTCTGTTTATTTTTCTCAAGTGGACGAAACTAAACTAAAAATCTAAAAGATAGATAAAGAGAGCCGCAATTTGGATTAGAATACGCGAGCTAATGCGCGGTGAAGCGATAGAATTATTAAGCTCTTGGGGGGGTAGTTAATTACCGATTGTGCCAGCTTGTTCTCGCCCGTATCAGTTGGCTTCCATCACTTCCTCGGTGTGGGTGCCTTGTTTCAGATATACAGGAAATTCGCTGATAGGAAAAGTCTTTGAAATACTTTGCCCGCCTTCATAAACTTGTGACTTGTCGTAAAGATATACCCAGTTATTTCCAGCAGGTAAATTTACCGTAACAGCACCCGAACTATTTAATACCGGAACCACAAAAATATCATCGCCCAACAGGTAGCTGTAATCAGATTTGTTGAAGAACTTCATAAGCGAAGTATTTTGTGCGACCGAATTTTTGAGCGACTCCATAAGGTAACCTACCAAGTATTTCTGGCGCATCACCACTAAGTTTTTGTAAATCCCGTTCGTTTCGGCATCAAACATCCACGGTCGGTGTTCTCCTCCTCCTCCGTTTTCCATCAATCCGCAAAATGCACCTAATTGCGCCCAGCGAATAAAAAGTGGTTTTGATCTTCCATTGGCGTAACCGTTATCGGTTCGGTAACCGCCAATGTCTGAGCCAAAACTATAGTAGCCGTAGGCATAGCTCTCGTACATGTTATTGAGCGCGGCTTTCATTCCGTCAAAAGTCGCATCTTGGTCTCCTACCCAGTTGCTCCAACTAATATCTCTCGGGCCAAAAGCTACTGTGCTTCCGGTAAACGGATAGCCGTAATTATCAATAGGGCGGCACATCACCACCCGGTTGTTGCCAAGCTGCTGGCGAGTGTAATCGTAAAACAAGCGGTAATATTTTTCGCTGTAATCATTGCGACTGGGAATTGAGCCTTGTAGATAAGGGGAGTAGAAATAGGATTTGAAATTTTGTAAATCGTATAAGGAAAAGTCAGAGCCATCACACTTCCATCCGTCAATGTCGTAAGCCAGTGTTTTATCCATCAGCCCTTTCCACCAGGCCACCGCATCCGGATTATACAAATCAATAAGGCTACAGCGGGTTGGTTTCCACCATTTCACGATAGCCGGTCCGGACGAGGCGTTTTCTTTCATAAAATAATCGTGATCGCGACCATAATCCCATAGAGGGTGGATGTTAGTATCAATACCACCGGTAATCCAACATAGCACTTTAATATTTCTGCTATGGAAGTAGTCAATCATTCCCTGTGCTCCGGGATACCGAGTGCTGTCCCATTCAAAAGTGTTGTAGTCGGTTTCCCAAGGGCTGTCAATTATAATAGCGCCTACGGGAATGTCATTTGCCAAATAATCATCTGCTAATTGACGGGCACTTTGTGTAGTGCCTTCGCCTTCCCAAATCCAATGTTCAAATACCCACTTGGGCCAGGCTGTAGATTGCACATAACCGGTATCTATCGGTGAGTGATCATCGGGCTGCGGCTGCGGACATTCTTTCTTACAGGAATTAAATGAAATCGCAATCAGCAGCACTATTGCAACGAGTAGATTTCTTCGCATAGATGAGTTGTTTGAGCTAAAGATATAGTTTAAAAGAAAAGCGCAAAAACAGATGCAAGAAAGATAAATTTCCACTGCTTTGGTTTCTGTTTCTTCTGTTTACTTCAACTTATCTTCATCCTCATCTTTCTTAAAAATGCCGGAACTCACAAGCAACAAAGCTGCCAGTACTATCAAGAAAATAATCCAATGCATTGGGGACGCGGTTTGGGTTAAGTGTTAATGAAAAAAATCTTCGGAACCGAAAATATACTTTCTGTTTAATAAATACAAACAAGATGGATAGTTTTAAAGAAAGCTGCTTTGCGGAATCCTCTTAGCTATGTTTATAGCTAATCGCAAAGGAGTAAACCCACAACAGATTTATGTAATGAAGTAGCGCTGTCACTTTTGAGAAATTCAAAGAGAGCGAACTATTGGCAAGTCGCTTTAATTTACCTTCAACACCGCTTCTCCTTTCGATTCTGCTTGGCCTTTCAGTATCACTTGATAAATACCGGGAGCAAGTCGGCTGCCATCGAAACGGGCGTAATTAGTGCCGATGTACGATAGCCCAAGAGTATGCTCTATCATTAAACGGCCATCACTGCTCCAGACTTGCAGGGTCACCGGTTCTGAACGGGAAGTGTTGTATTGTATAAGCACTTCACTCAAAAATGGATTGGGGTACATGCTAATGGTGGTAATATTATCGCGTATGTTTTTTATACCGGTTGCCTGAAGCGTAATAGGTGCAAAAGCAGGATAGACGTTCTGAGCCACAGCAGGCGATTGTGTTTGCCGGAGAAATCGCTCTCCAGAATTTACGTACCAGGACTGACCCGGCACAATGGAATAATTATGAGACCCTATGGTACTCACAAATACAAAATCGGATTGAGTGCGCTGTGGAGTAATATCCAAAATATAGTATCCGTGATGAGTGAGATCTACGTACCTTACATGGTCGGCAAACTGATAAATTACCGGTTCACTGACAAGGGGGGGCAATTCATTGCCCGAAGTAATGCTGGTGGATACAAACTCTACCCCCGCTGAATTTTGGCGGTGCGCAGTGTCGTAATTAGCCAGCGGCAAGTCGTTTGCCCAAGAGGTATGAATATCGCCAGTAAGCACCACCACGTCCTGAATATTATTTCCGGTAATGAAATCATAGAA
>CAZQYO010000147.1:0-1777 GCA_964597415.1 uncultured Chitinophaga sp. | reverse complement strand
TCCCACTGATCGGGGTTGACAATACTGGGAGGGCCAAATACACCCGCTGGAATGACCAAAGGAGCCATCATTACCTGTTGCCCTATAATCTGCCACTGAGCAGTACTGCTGTCAATGCTGTGTTCCAACCAGTCAAACTGTTGCGGCCCTACTAAAGTGCGGGAACTATCGTTTAACAGTGTGTCGTAAACAGAAGTAATGGATGAGTTGGCCTGAGCGGAGCGATCGTAAAGACGAGTATCTATCATCTGCAATTCAGCGAGATCGCCAAAAGTAAAATGGCGGAAAATGCGGAAGGTATCGTTAGGGTCGGGCATGCGAATAGGAATCCATTCTTCATAAGCTTCTACCGCGTTTACTTTCCGGTCGTACCAAGGGCCATCATTTGCGGTATGATTTTTTGCTCCGTTGGTATAAGAGTTATTGGCGGTTTCATGGTCATCCCAAACAGTGATCCAAGGATATTGGCGATGGGCTTCCTGTAAGTCTGGGTCTAAATGATATTGTGACTGCCGGATGCGGTAATCTACTAACTGAATGGTTTTGTGATCAGGCTCATGTTGCCGGTCGGAGTATGGCCCACCTGCTCCGTCTTCATAAGTATAATCGCCCAGAAAAAGAACGGCATCAATATCATTTCGCTGTGCTATATCGCGGTGGGCATTATAATACCCATTTTGGTAATCTTAGCAACTGGCCACAGCAAAGCGCAGATTGTTTACATGCCCGGTGGGTAAAGTGCGGGTGCGACCTATCACCGAGGGGAAAGTATCGTACTTGAACCGATAGTAGTACCATGTATTTTGCTGCAAGCCGGTTACATCTACTTTAACGGTATAGTCCTTCGTGCTGTCGGTAGTAGCGGTGCCGTTAGTTACCAAAATAGTAAGAGCCGTATCGGCATACATTTCCCAAGCTACTTGGACGGGATCTACCGGTGGGTCGAGTGTAATGCGCGTCCAGATAATAACGCGGTCGCTCAAGGGGTCGCCCGAAGCTACCCCGTGATAGAACGGATACATCGCTTCATTCAAGGCAGAGCGCCCGGGGTCGGTAAAATTTTGGGCGGTCAGTGAAAGGAATGGCAAGAAGGAGAGAAGTAAAAGAAATTTTTTCATCGCTAAAAGATTGAGAAAACAAGATAGGAATTTATCGCTGCGTCTATACTACTGTCTCCTTAACACGCAAAACAAAATACAGCAACTTATCTTCTTTACAACCTCCAAAAACTCTCCCTCTGCCGGGAAGATGTTTGAAGAAAGGCTTTCGGCTATCTCAATCTTTTGCTAATCGAAAACCTACATCATCATCGCGGGCATCGGGTGGGTAGCGGTCGCGGTTAGAAACCCGCAGGTCGCCCTTCTCACTCCACCAAGAACCACCGCGACAAACGCGATACACATCTTTGCCCGGCCCTTGCGGATCTTTCTCCGGGCTTTCGGTGTAATACTTTTCACTAAACCAATCGGAACACCATTCCCATACATTTCCACTCATGTCATACAGTCCCAATTCGTTAGGCTCTTTCAACCCTACCGGATGTGATTGTTGCAAACTGTTGCTGTCGTACCAGGCTACATTGTCAACCGCATTTCCTCCGGCATATTTTAAATTGTGGCTGTGGCTGCCTCCGCGAGCGGCATACTCCCACTCTGCTTCGGTAGGCAGGCGATAAAACTTGCCCGACAACTGATTGAGGGTGCTGATAAAAACTTGTGCATCGTACCAACTGATATGCTCTATCGGGCAATCGGGACAGTCCTTTGAAAACCACGGT
>CAZQYO010000146.1:0-7105 GCA_964597415.1 uncultured Chitinophaga sp. | reverse complement strand
AATCTGCTACAGGAAATGCAACGGTGACTGTTTGCCACAGCAAAACAAAAAACCTGAAAGAGATAACTCTTCAGGCGGATATTGTTATAGCCGCTTTAGGAAAGCCGGAATTTCTTACAGCCGATATGATTAAAGAAGGAGCGGTGGTGATTGATGTGGGGACTACTCGTGTGCCCGACCCGTCAACCAAAAATGGTTGGCGGTTAAAGGGTGATGTGAAATACGATGAAGTGGCTCCCAAGTGCCATGCCATTACCCCCGTTCCCGGAGGAGTAGGACCAATGACCGTAGTTTCCCTTCTGCTAAACACCTTAAAAGCCACAAACAATGAAGTGTAACAATTTATTCCCAATCCGGCTCCCCGACTATATTTTTCGACTTGTCTTGGTCCTCAACTGCCTGTATTTGGCCTCTTGTAATCAATCTCCTACTCCCAAAACATCGGATACCGGAATTAAGGTAGATGCGAAACAATCTTACACTGACACGGCCTCTTCTTTTGTAAAGGTATATGACGATAAAGGAAAACTATGCATTCAGCAAAGCAATACCTATTACGAGTTGGCGGATGTATATGATGGAAGCACAAAAGTGCCTTTGCTTTTAAAAATTAATAAAGTAGAGTTGTGTTTAGCTGATTCTGTGAATAAGCAGAAGTTTTACAAAATATCGGCAAAGAGCATTCTTGATAACAAAGACATTCATTGGCAAGCTGATTTTGTAGCGACTGATATTAGGTTTAGCGACAACACTCTGATAGCCGTGCGCGAAGGAATGGATGGGGAGGAAGATTATATCTCCCGTTTTAGTTTGCTCAATGGAGAGAAAATATTTGCTTGTTCCTATGCTGATTTAAAAGTGTCTATACCAAATGTGCGAAGCAAGCGCTTTGTGGGCTTCACTTCCCGGCAGGCTGCCTCACAACCCATCCAGGAAAGCAAGGAAGAAAACCTGATTGCGCTGATTGACTATTCTTCTTCCGAAAAACCAATTGATCAATTAAAATTGAAGTTGAAACGATCTGCACTGGCAGCTAAAATTCCTTCCTATTCTCCCGAAATGATTTTTGTTTCAGCGAATAGCAATACCTCGGTAATAGAAGACGGTAAAACTGTGATACTGATGAAAGCAGATGAACATTATCAGGCTTCAGACATAAAAGATTTTTCCGTTCAATACACTTTTTACTTTGGAGACGATAACGAAGCCACCAAAATTATTATTCCGATAAGCAATGATCATTTAGATCTTGCTCACGCCAGTTTTGACAAGGATATTTTTGAATTAATAAAGGAGTGAGCTGTTCATCACAACTTTTTATTCTTTCCCCGCGTCTATGGATATTTAGATGATTCTTTCAAAAATTCAATTTATTTAGCTGAATGAAGAAACTTGCTCTTAGTGTTTTTGCGCTTGTATTATGTCTTGGCCTTTCCTCGCAGGTGCCACAGGCCATTAATTATCAAGCTGTGGCCCGCGATGCCGCAGGAAATCCCTTAGCCAACCTCAATATCTCGGTCAGGATAACTATCAATAATGGAATTAACCCAGGCTTTCCCGAATATCAGGAAACTCATACCGCGCTAACTAATCAATTCGGTCTTTTTACTTTGAAGATTGGTCTCGGTAATCCTACTATCGGACTTTTCCCAAACATTAATTGGGGCACCGGGAATAAATTTTTATTAGTGGAATATGATCCTAACGGGGGAACGAATTATCTGAATATGGGAGCTACTCAACTGTTGAGTGTCCCCTATGCTTTTTATGCGGAGAAGTCCGGCACACCCGCAGGCACCGGCCCAACCGGGCCTACGGGACCAACCGGTAATACTGGACTGATGGGTGCAAATGGACAAACCGGCCCAACGGGTGCTCAAGGAGTAACCGGAGCAGGAGCTACCGGCCCTACCGGTGCTACGGGAAATACGGGACCAATAGGATTGACCGGACCTACAGGAGTGGGAGCTACAGGTCCCACCGGAGCTACCGGAGCCACAGGGACACAAGGCAACACCGGCCCAACGGGTGCTCAGGGAGTAACCGGAGCAGGAGCTACCGGCCCTACCGGTGATACAGGGAATACGGGACCAATAGGATTAACCGGGCCTACAGGAGCGGGAGCTACCGGCCCCACCGGAGCTACAGGAGCCACCGGCAATACCGGTTCTACAGGAGCCACGGGAGCGACCGGCTTTGGTGCTACAGGTGCAACGGGCACAACAGGCTCTACGGGAGCTACCGGCTCACAAGGAAATACCGGCCCAACAGGCGCGCAGGGAACTACAGGAGCTACCGGAGCCACAGGAGCAACGGGTGGAGTGGGCAATACAGGAGCAACCGGAAACACAGGTGCTACCGGAGCACAGGGAATCACAGGCGCAACGGGTAATACAGGAGCTACCGGCAATACCGGTTCTACAGGAGCTACCGGCTTTGGAGCCACGGGAGCCACAGGAGCTACCGGAATCACGGGAGCCACGGGAGCAACAGGACCTATCGGATGCACCAATGCCGATTATCTGATTAAGTCAAATGGCTCATCTGCCACTTGTAGTATAATTTACGACAACGGTTCGGAAGTGGGAATTGGAACGACTACTCTGGGGGCAAAACTGAATATCCTTCACGATGGTTCCGCCTCTGACCCGCAACTTCTGCTGTATGAAAATGCTAATGATCTGGCGCGGCTCAGTTATAAGAATATGAACAGCGCGGTCAGGTATTGGCAAACCAGCGGTTTCTTACATGCCGTGCAAGATTCTATGTCGCTCTATAATGTCACCTACGGTTCTACTTCAACCGATATACTTTCGGTTGCCGGTAACAACAAAGTGGGTATTATGACCTCATTGCCCCGGAGCCGGATGGATATTAACGGGGATATTGCTTACCGAAGCTATACGCTCACCCTGGCTAACGGTCAGAATAATAACATAAACATCGAAAGCAATAAATACTCTTATTACCGAATTGTGGGGCCTTCAACGGCTTTCTCTATCACCGGTTTTCATTTGGGAACGGATGGCAGATTGCTTACCATTTATAATACCACCGCTCAAAGTATGACCATCTCAAACAATAATGGATTTTCCCTGAATGGGTACAGAATTTACACCGGCACCGGCTCTGACATGATTGTGAGTGGTGGCGGCTCGGTGACCATGCAATACAACTCAACCGACAATCACTGGATAGTTATTTCCTCCAACAATACTCAAACGTCCGGAGGTGGGTTTTGGTCCACCAGTGGCAATAGCGGCACTGTTCCCGTTACCAATTACATCGGCACTTCCGATGCAGTGGATTTGGTGTTTAAAACAAACAATGCCGAGTGGATGCGGATTCTATCCAACGGTCAGGTATCTTTTAATAACAGCACGCCTGCTGCGGGAGGCACGGTGTCTGTATATTCTACTTCTTCTGATGATGCTTTAAAACTATATGCCAACGGCACCGGTGCCGGTGGGAGAGGGCTGTATATTTCTGTTCCCAATTCGAATAATTCCGGGGATGGTATTGAAATCTCTAAGGGAGGAACCTCCGGCAGGGGAATTGATTTGACCATGCAAACCGGAACAAATGATGTAGGTATTTTGCTGAATTCGCAATCCACCGGACGCTCGGTTAATTTGCAACAAACCAATACGGCAAACGCGAATCCCTTGCTGTATATTTCAAATTTAGGAACCGGTTACACTGTTTATGCAAAAAATAATGCCGCCACTATTGTTAATCCGGTTGCTTATTTTTCACAGGCATCTACTCAGGTAAGCCCCGTTTCTACTTATCAAACAGCCGCCTCTGTGTGGGGCGAAAGTGAGGGCCTTCGCAGCGGTGTTTTTAGAGCAAAAGGCTTAGATGATAATACACAGGCCATTCATGCTGAAATTTCACATACCGGTAGTTATAATTCTACTGCCATATATGGTATTTCTACTCCCACCGCTGGGAAGGGATATGGAGTAGTAGGGGAGGGTAATCTATACGGTGTTTATTCCATTGGGAATCTTGGAGCAACAGGAACTAAACCGTTTATGATAGATGACCCGCGTGATCCCGAACATAAATTCCTGAAACATTTTTCTATTGAATCGCCCGAAGTGCTGAATGTGTACAGAGGAAATGTGATCCTCGATGCCACCGGCTGCGCTACGGTGCAACTGCCCGATTATTTCAACCTGATAAACAAAGATTTCTCGTATGTATTGACCCCAATAGGTAAGTCGGCCAATGTTTATGTGAAAACCGAAGTGGATTCCTCCGGCAGTTTCAGCATAGCGGGAGGAAATGCGGGGCAGAAAATTTCGTGGTATGTGTATTCGGAGAGAAACGACCCTTATTTGCAACAGCGACCTAGCGAAAGAGATGTCGAAGTGCAGAAAACCGGTAGCTATGTTGGCAAATACTTGATGCCCGCTCTATACCATCAACCTAAGGAGAAAGGGATTTTCTATAACGGTGGCACGCCTCAGTTATCTAATGAAAAGGACATCACTCCCGAAAATACCGGTGGAACTTCCGGTAATCAGCCAAAGGAAAAACAGTAAGTGCTTATTGTTGAAATTCGCAAAAGGCTGTCCGTTTTACTTCCGACAGCCTTTTGTATGACAGGTAGCGCTATCTATCGGAAACATCATGGGAGGCAGAGTATGGCTATTTTATCCCGAAAAACCTTGAATCTCTTGCATATATGCAAGAACCTGCCGGAAAAATTCTTTAGCCCCTTGCATATATGCAAGACCATCGCGGTAAATGCCGTGGTCCTGTTTCAGGCGCATTTCAACCTATTTTTGTTTGAAAACCATAAAATTTGAGGATTTAGCAAAAGGAGGACTACAAAATGCGGTCGCTATTCGTTCTATTCGATCCCAACCGTGCTTGTTATTGAAAACAGACGATTTCCATGACTTAAACCATAGAAATCGTCTGTTGCAGATGGTGAAAAGTAGATGTAAATGATTTTACATTAGCACTTGTAATAAAGCGGAGAAGAACTGAGTGCTACTACTGTTTTATTACGGTAAACGGTTCTTGTGAATGGCTACCGGCCTTCAGATAATAAACACCTCCGCTTAGTTTGTCTAAGGCGATACGGGTTTGCGCATGGTTTAACAGACCACTCAGTATTTGTTTGCCATTATTATCATAAACCGAATAAGACGAGCCTATTAATGTGGCATCGGCTGTAACTGTAATGGCCGAACCTGCAGGGTTGGGGAAAACAGACAGTTGTTTCTTAACCGGAGCAGGAGTTGAGATACCGGCTGGTATATCCTGATACTTAATTAAAAAATAGTCAGTCGAGTTGGAATAGCCATTAGAGTAGCCACCGACATAAAGAGAGCCATCCCCTGCCACCGCAACGGAATGTCCTTTATCGTTAGTGCCTGCGGGGCCGTTGTGTGCCATGGTCCATAACCAATTGCCGCTGGCATCTAACTTCATCAGTCCTAAATCAAAATAAGAATTGCCGACCATCGAAATTGCCCCTCCTATATAGATATTGTTGGCACCATCTATCTGCACATCATATCCTTCATTATTATTGGGACTGGTGCCGCCTACCAGAGTGAGCCAAAGCATAGTTCCCGAAGGAGTAAATTTAGCAACTCCAACTCGCTGCGACATAGGGGCATGAAAAATAAGATTGCCGTCATGGTCAAATGCAAAATGCCTGTCGGCACCGGTAAATGAAGAAGATACTCCCACCGATACCGTATCGAAGGAATACGCCCATTGCTGCACTCCCGCTGTGTTGTATTTCATCAATACATACTTATTGTCCGAACTGATACCAAAAGCGTACGAATTTCCGGCATCATCTGCAATAATATCGAGCATGCCCTCACTGGTATTATTATCTGAACCGGCATGTGAGGTCATCCAAACAAAATTGCCGTTCGAGTCATATTTCCACACGGCAAAATCTATCCAAGTAGTCGTTAAGGTGGTGGCACCGCAGAGGTACAAATTGCCACTTGCATCTATGCTCATGCTTCTGACATAGTCGGTATAAGTCCATGCGTTGGAGTTGTCAATAAACTTGAGCCATTGCTGTTGTCCGGCAGGGTTGTATTTAGCCACCACACCTTGGTCGTATTCAGTGGCATCGTTACCGGTAGATTGTCCGGCCACATAAATATTTCCCTGTGCATCCAATGCCAAACTAAAACCGATGTGACGGCCAATATGCCAGCCGCCACTGTGCGTATAGCCGCTGCCTTTTATACTGTCGGCCCACAAAAAATTTCCATCCTGGTCCAGCGCAAAAATGAAAATGTTCGAGTTGTTATCATTGGAGCTGGGGCTTGTTTTGCTGTAGCCGGTAATATAAATGTTGCCGTTAGGCGCGATGATCATATCGTTTGGTTCATCGTTAAAATTCTGAACAGGGTCGTTCCAAGTGTGCGACCATAAGAGGGTGCTGTCGGGCGCATATTTTCGCGTGACCACATCGAGCATGGTGCCCGAAGAGTTGGAACGACCGGTAACCACAATATTATTCTGCGGGTCTAACCGGATAAATTTTATTTCATCAAATTGTTGGGCAGCACCGTCAAAGGTTTGCTGCCATTGCTTTGAAGGGGTCTGCGCCTGTAAAAAGACAGCCGTAATTGCCAGCAAAGCGGTAGTCATTGCTCTTAAAGCAGGAGTAGATATTCTTTTCATAAACGTGGATTTAGTTAGTAAGAACTAATATAGTTAAATTATAGGCACGGTAAAAAAAAATAAATGGAAACTCAATGCCCATTAGGGGCGGGCAGATACTCGTGTGTCGTCTCTTTATTATCGCTGTTAAACCTCTTTCAGTGCCAGCGGAACCAATAGGGAAAAATCAACTGTCAGCTAATTTTCTGAAACGGTCAAATCACTCCTCCGCAATGCCTGATACTTACCACCTACTTTGGGTTATTTCATCAAGGTAGTCCCCCCCTTCATGGTGCGGGACGAGTTGTCGTCAAATACTAATTTGAGATAGTAGGAATACACTCCGGGGGCAGCTTCTTTACCTTTGTAGGTGCCATCCCATCCATCATTCACATTGTTGCTTTCAAACACCTTTTCGCCCCATCGGTTAAATATCTTCCATTCAAAGAATTTT
>CAZQYO010000145.1:4748-7108 GCA_964597415.1 uncultured Chitinophaga sp. | reverse complement strand
ATGGAAAGTGAGCGGGGATAACACCCCCAGCGGCACCGGCCCTGCGGGAGCAAATTCATATCCACAACTACCTCCGGGTACACCCAACCGGTGATAGGCAACAATGTTACCGTGAACGTGGCAAGTACCGGCTGGATGGTAGTTGGCCAAGTGATTTTTGTAGGTGGCAGCGGAGGTTACTATATAGTTAGCGCTATTAGCAATGCCACCACGGCCTTGCTCACATACATTGGCGGAGGTAGTTCGGGAACGGTAGGGGTGGCAGGTTCGGGAGTTTCCCCATCGGGTCAAACAGGAGCAACGGGTGCAGCGGGGCCGCAAGGGCCTCAAGGAGTTGCGGGAGCAGATGGGGCTATCGGTCCACAAGGGCCGGCAGGACCGCAGGGGCCTCAAGGTCCACAAGGCAATCCGGGAGCACAAGGTCCACAAGGGCCGGCAGGAGCGCAAGGAGCACAAGGTCCACAAGGCCCGGCCGGAACTTTATCAGCCGGTACGGCTGCCGGTAATACCACTTATTGGAATGGCTCTACTTGGGTGCTTAACTCCAGCAACATTTATAATAATGGAGGCAATGTGGGGATTGGAACTACCGATCCTCAACAGAAATTAGATGTCAATGGTCAGGTTCGCATCCGCGGAGGATCCCCCACCGTAGGTAAGGTGCTGACAGCCGCCAACTCTAATGGGGATGCGACATGGGAAAAGGTCGGTAAAGGAGAGTGCAACTCCGCCACCGTAACAGCCGGTAATTGGTATAGAATTGCCTCTAATACGGGTAACCGAGCAAATGCCATGTTCACTTTACGAGATTACATAAGTAGTGGCGGGCACTCAACCCTTCAATTCAGATTAGGAACTTCCTATAACTTCACATCCGGCATTAGTTTTACCCTGCTCAACCATAATTATTATTACACTCCAACCTTTACAAAGTTGCGGCTTTTAACAGCTACCACTTACGATCCTCAATATGTGGAAGTTTATGTTGAGCGATCAGGTGATGTTGACTATTCAATTACAGATAACCTACAAAGTGCCGGGTTTACACCCGAAGACTGGATCGTAGGATCTATTCCATCAGGCTACACCTCAAACGAATATGACATCAATAACCTGTTTGTAGTGGGAGATAATGACGACCGCCTTACCGTGGCTCGTGGAGGTAATGTAGGGATTGGAACAACCACTCCCGGAGCTACACTTGACGTTCATAGTACTTCATCTGCCCCCATGGTTCTCCAAAGTACTTCTGCCGAGAGTGATATAAACTATGTGAATTCATCGGGCGGCAACTGGCAGGTAGGAACCAACAACTCCGGCAATGGCACTGCGGGTAATCAGTTTTATATTTACGATAATGCCTATCGGCTGACCGTGCAAGCCGGTACCGGAAATGTGGGTATTGGAACGACAACACCTTCCTATAAGCTGGACGTAAACGGCACCGCGCGGGTAACAAATGAATATATAAACAACACGAATACCTTGCTAAGTCAGGGCAGCGGCAATGCTTTAAGAGTGAGTACCAATAGCGGGTATGTAGAGATAGGTCCTCAAAATACTGGCTGGGCACATTTTATAACAGATCGTTCGCAATACTACTTTGACCACCAGGTCGGAGTTAATGGATCTGTTTTTCCATATATAGATAATGGTGCATCTCTTGGGTTAAGCGGAACTAATAGGTGGAGTAACCTTTATATAGGGCCTAAAAATTCTATTTTCGGAAGTGACCAAGGAGGAAACATAGAGTTAGGCGCGGATAATGTGACAGCAAACAGTTCGGGGGCAGTGCCTTATATAGATTTTCATTATGGCATAGGTTATGCGCAAGATTTTAATGTGCGGATGATGAACGATGCAAACACATCATTAAGTTTCTATTCTCCATCAGGCACTCTTGCTCGCTTGGGGATTAATGGAGTAGCTCCCGCGCTGTCCTCTTCAGGCGACTGGTGGGCTTATGCTTATTATTCGTATTGGGAGGGTTATTGGTTGGATGTAATGAATGACTTGGATGCGATAGATAATATTAAACCAATTACGAAATACAACCCACTATTAGGCAAAGAGATGATGGAAATTGATCCTTCTTCATTGCCCGAGATAATAACAGAAAAAGGTCACGGAATTGAGAGAGCTAAAGATGGTGGAGTGGCCATAAATCTCACCTCTGCCATCAGCCTGGCATGGGGAGGTATTCGCGAGCTTAGGGCAGAAACCAAATCCAAAGATGCCGAATTGGAAGCTCGTATGGAGCGCTTAGAAAATTTAGTATCTCAGTTGACCGGCAAAGAGTTAGGTGCCGTTGATTTTTCGGTGCAAACTAAAGCCTATAAGGGCATGAAAAACTACGTGAT
>CAZQYO010000145.1:0-4718 GCA_964597415.1 uncultured Chitinophaga sp. | reverse complement strand
AAATAGTGAACCAAAAGGAAGGAAGTTTTGAAATTGAGTTTCAAACACCTCCTTCGCAGGAAACACCATTTACTTACTCCTCCAAATTCTAGTGCGTATTTGCCACAACAAGAAAAAAGCCCCGAAACTTTTCAGGGCTTTTTTTATTAGCTACACTTGCACTTCGCTGGGCTTTTCTACCAGTTCCTTAAATTCTTGCATCGTCACCGGTTTATCGTTTAGGGTGACTTTACTTTTGATGTAGGCCATCACTTTATTTTCGAGTACTTGGTCGCGGGTTTGGGAAAGTACTTTGTTATCACTGAGTTGTTTCTGCATAAATTGCTCTACCCATTCTTCTCCGATATTTTTGAGTCCATAGCCGTAGAGTTGTTGAATAACGTTGCTTCGCACACGGTCGCGAATTTCATCGGCCGTTACCTCTATGTTTTCCTGCTCTTTTATCTTCTTCTGAATTAAACTCCAGCGGAGTTCTTTGATAAATTGCGGGAAGTCATTTTCTAAATTTTCATCAGAAATTTCACCTTCATTGTTCAGGGAAATCCATCGTCTCAAAAAAGCTTCGGGAAGCGGAATCTCCACGTTTTCCATCATAGCCTTGTAAAGGTCATTCACTACATAGCTGTCGGTTTGTCCATCAAAGTAGGCTTCGATATCTTGCTTAATTAAATGGCGCATTTCCTCTTCGGTCTTAGGGCCATTTTCGCCATATACCTTTTGGAAAAACTCTTCATTGATTTCGGCCGGCACCGAGCGGGTAATGTTATTGAGCGTTATCCGAAACTTATTGCTTATCTCATCTAAGTAGGCCGAGTCTTCCAAGTTCAGCACATTCTTTGCCATGCTTTGGCGGTCGCGATCCATCAGGTCAAAAACATCCGCTTCAAAACTTTCTTGCTTTTTAAGGGCACTTATTTTCGTTTGATATTCTTCTTTCAATAAATCGGGCATCAGCGATGAAACCGTGCTTATGCCTTCGGGTTTCAGATTTCCATCTTCTCCTAATTCTTCAATCGTTACGGTCAGCACATCCTTTTCCCCTACTGTTTCGGGATATTCGTAAGTAGCAAACTTGTTGCGGATTCGTAGTATTTCCTCATCCAGTAATTTATCATCTGCCTGTATTCTGTATTTGGTAAAGGCAGGTGAAGTTTCCAGATAGGCCAAACTAATTTCGGGAGCTTGTCCAATTTGAAAGTTGAACTCTACATCGCGGAGGTTGTAAATATCTATATCTAATTTCTGATTCTCGGCAGGGAGGGGAGAAGCGATGATGTCAAGTTTATTGTCGTTGATATATTTATATACCTCAGCGTTCAGCAATTTATTTAACTCTTCGGCCAGCACTTCGTTGCCATACATCTTCTTTACCATATCGGGAGGAACCATGCCGGGGCGGAAACCTTTGAACTGCGCCTTTTTGGTAAGCGTTTTGAGTTGCTTTTTTACCTGAGGTTCGTAATCCTCCTTATTCAGTTGGATTTTAATGGTGGAAAGCTGATGGTCCACTTTTTCTTGAGTAATTGTCATGGCAATTAGATTGATGTGGTTAAATGTTGAGGTGAAAGGGGAAGTGCATAGTGCCCTAAAGCCTTTACACATTCACACATTCGCACCTCAACGAGTTGAATGAGTGCGGGCGGAGGGACTTGAACCCCCATGCCGTGAGGCGCTAGATCCTAAGTCTAGTGCGTCTGCCAATTTCGCCACCCCCGCTCATCATGAACTTTCCCTTTTAAAAAGGAGGCGCAAAAGTAAAAAATGTAAGCACAAATGAAAGGGGAAGAATATTATACCGCTACTTCTGCCGGAATATGCGGATATGGATGATATTCCTTTAGGTCAAAGTCTTCGTAACGGAAGCCGAAAATATCTTTAACGGAGGGGTTAATTTCCATTTTTGGCAGCGGCCGCGGCTCACGGCTTAGTTGCAGTTTTGCCTGCTCTACATGGTTAGAATACAGATGCGCATCGCCAAAAGTGTGAACAAAATCGCCCAAGCCCAAGCCGGTAGCCTGCGCCATCATCATCGTGAGTAAAGCATAAGAAGCAATATTGAAGGGAACGCCCAAGAACACATCGGCACTGCGTTGATAAAGCTGGCAACTCAGTTTGCCATCTAAGACATAAAACTGAAACAAAGAATGACAGGGAGGAAGAGCCATTTCCTCAATAAAAGGCACATTCCATGCACTCACTATCAGTCTTCGCGAGGTGGGGTTATTTTTAATCTGCCGGGTTACTTGACTGATTTGGTCAATACTTTTGCCGTCAGGAGCCGGCCAGCTTCGCCATTGGTAGCCATATACCGGACCTAACTCTCCCCACTGTTTTGCGAAGGCATCATCGGCAGCAATTCGTTGAGCAAATTGCCGGATATCTTCTCCGCCAAACGCATGGCTCTTTTTATATTTCTCGTAGGGCCAGTCGTCCCATATCCGCACTCCATTTTGGCAGAGGTACTGAATATTGGTATCACCTTTCAAAAACCACAACAATTCCTGGATGATAGATTTGGTGTGCAGCTTTTTAGTGGTGAGCAAGGGAAATCCTTCTGTCAGGTTAAATCGCATTTGATAGCCGAATACACTGTAGGTGCCTGTTCCGGTGCGGTCGTCTTTCCAAACTCCTTTGTCTAAAATGTGCTGAAGAAGATCGTGATATTGTTTCATAGCGCCTCAAAAGTAAACGGAAATTAAGCGGCAAACGGATTTTCATTCCACAGTTGTGAAAAAGGTTTTGTCTGAACTAATAATTGAAGATCACCGGTTAAAGCTCTTTTTTATCCATTGCACAGTAAGCACTTTTAAAGCATAAATGTTATTCTCGCACATCAAATTATAGCTATGAAGCAGCTCACTCTCCTCTCTCTTGGGTTTTTCCTATTGATAGTTTCGTCCTGCAACAACTACGATAAAGAAGGACGACTTAAAATTGAAAACCTCACTTCCTCTTCCGGCACTCTCAAGTTTGCGCCCATGATGCATAGCGATAGTGCGTCTGTATTAAATTTTGTTCCCGATACTTTTTCCTATCACGGAAAGCCATTTACAGGCGGCATTGTAGAGTATGTCAACGATACCTTAGCCACTATCAAGGGTTTCTTATCTAACGGAATAATGGACAGCACTTGGCAGTTTTACTACAAATCAGGCGGACTGAGAATGGAGGGGACGTTGAAAAACGGATATGAAACAGGCTGGTGGCGCTCCTATTACGGATACAACAAACTCAAGATAGAAAAGCTGTATGATGATCTCGGCTTTATGTTAATGCGCAGAGAATATTACGACAATGGAAAGCTGATGAACTATCAAAACATTAATTGCCCTCAATTTGGCAACCGTGAGCGGAAAATATCTTTCACCAGAAACGGAACAATAGAATCCATTTATGTAGAAGATTCTGTTCTTCAGTTGAGTCCCGATGAGTTAACGGAAAGAGTAGGCGAGAATTTGTTCATGCGCAAGAATTAAAAAAAATACCGCAGGATACATCGAAACGGGTTTGAAATATTTTGCTCCCGATGCTCCTGCGGCTTACCCAACCTGTTATGAATTCTTTCTTCGCGAACGCAGCTTGAGCAATAAGGCAATCCCTAAGCAGAATAAGAGGAGAAACGGCCATACTCTTACTAAGCCTATCACAAAGTTGCCCATGTTTCTCCATCCTCTTACAAAGGCTTCTTGTAGTTTGCTGAAGAAGCCGGTCTGCGGTTCGGGCACATAATCTAATGACTGATAAATGGTGAGGCTGATGGTGCTGTAGTTTATCTGATCATTCATCAGTTTCAGTCGGCCTTCTGCCGATTCAATTTCCTCTCTAATCCCTCCCAATTTTTCTTCCACTTCTAATATGTCGCTTATTTTTTTAGCCTCTTTCAAGAGGGCTAAGTATCGCTGCTCTACTTCCTTTTTAGTTTTGAGTCTTGCTTCAATATCTACAAACTGATCGGTTACATCTTCGGCAGAGATATTCAGGTAATCGGTATAAATAGACTCGCCCATCAAGGCCTCCGTCAGTTTATCAAAATTTTGAGCCGGAACCCGAATGACCATATTATTTTCTAAGCGATAGGAAGAAGTAGTTCGGTTGTCACTTCCGAAATAAGCATTGTTGCCTTTTAAGAAATCTGCGATGTGACGGTGGCTTGCCTCCACCTCTTTTACCCTAAACTGAATCGAGGCATTTTTGATGATTTTGAGTTTCTTCTCCGATACCTCATTCAAAATTTTTTCATCGGTGTCAGTATCTGATTTCTTTTGTGCAGAGGTCTCCTCTCTTTGCTCTGCTGCTGATTTTGTTACTGCAATGTCATCCGCGCTAAATTGGGCTTCGGTGACTTTATGGTTGGATTCGCTGTTGCATCCGGCCAGCAGGAGCATAACGAGGAGTGCGATGGTGTTCCTTTTCATGGATGTGATTTCTTAGAAGATGGCAACCGGGCAAAATTCCACAACCGGAAATTCAAAAACGCAAAAGGCTCCCGTTGCCGGAAGCCTTTGCTTTTGTAACGAAGAAGTAAATTTTATAGGTGAATCAGTTGGCTGTTACCTTTTAACTCTTGTGTGATGCTTGGACTACCTGAATAATAAACCTTTGAGTTGCCGCCCAACTTCACATCTAATGTACTTTGAGGAGCTACAGTAGTAGTGGCATTGCCTTTTGAATTTACCACTACATCAATGGCTTGCATATCAGAAGCATCTACCGTTCCT
>CAZQYO010000144.1:0-7123 GCA_964597415.1 uncultured Chitinophaga sp. | reverse complement strand
GCACATTGATACTGTTATCATACCTCATCAAATACTGAGAAGCAATTCCCCAATTGCCGATGTGTGAGCCTAAGAGTATTCCCCCCTTTTTTTCGTCTATCATGGTTCGGATGTTTTCCGCACCAAAAGATTCAGATGTAATTTTGCCTCCCAAACCGGCTGAAACCACTACGCGATCAATGAGTGTTTGTCCGAGTAAGAGATAGTTTTGGTAAATCTTAAACAACGATTTTGCGGGATTGTACCCCATGCGATGACGAAAAAAATAGTACGACCACCGAGAACTACCCCAGGAGAAAAGAAAATAGTAAAACACTATAAAATACAGAAAGAAATAGGCGGGGTAAACTCCGAAATACTTTAACACAAAAATAAAAAACCGGTAACCGAGTGGTGTCCCTTTAGATTTGCCTGCCCACTCAGACATTAGTTGACTATCGTTTGCTGCGACTTATTGATAACATAGTCATAGAGGTTTTGGAAAGTAACGATTCCCGCAAAATCCTCTTGCTTTACCTTAATGCCAAAATTGCCCTCGAGAATAACAACGAGATCTACATAGTCTAAACTGTCCAGTTCAAGGGTTTCTTTGAGAGGAGCTTCGGGGGATATTTTAGTTGCTTCTACTTCAAACTCTTCAATTAAAAATTCATTGATCTTGTTAATAATTTCTGTTTGCTTCATGGTATTAGGTAGTGTTATTCCCATTTGCGTACTATGAGCGAAGAGTTAGTTCCGCCAAAGCCAAATGAGTTGGACAAAAATACATCAATATTCTTCTCTTTAGTAACCGATAGGATGTTGAGTTTTGCCGAATGTTCATCGGGAGTTTCAAAATTGATGTTAGGGGCAATGAAATTATTCTGCATCATCAACATGGAATAAACGATTTCACTCGCTCCCGCCATCCAACATTCATGGCCGGTCATTGACTTGGTACTGCTCACCGGTGGTTTATAAGAACCAAATACAGCGTTAAGTGCCTGTGCTTCGCTGGCATCACCTTGCGGGGTGGAGGTAGCGTGCGCGTTGATGTAATCTATTTCATCGGCATTCACGTCTGCATCTTTGAGCGACATCATGAGTGAGCGAACCGGACCATCCACAGTAGGATTGCTGATGTGCCCGCCATTAGAGGAAAATCCATAGCCGATAACTTCTCCCAAAATTTTGGCTCCGCGTTTTTTGGCAGAGTCTAAAGATTCAATGATTACGGTAGCTGCTCCTCCGCTCGGTATTAATCCGTCTCTGCTTTTATCAAATGGGCGCGATGCCTTTGTAGGCTCATTCTCGCGAATAGAGAATGCCGACAACGCATCAAAAGTACCCATACTGTATATGTTCAGTTCCTGCGCTCCTCCACAAACTATGCGATCCTGATAGCCGTGCCGAATTAAGAAATAGCCGAGACCGATGCTGTGAGAGCCACTGGCACAAGCTGCACTCACTGTAAAATTGATGCCTTTTAGTTTGAAGATAGTAGCCAGATTCATGTTTACCGTACTGTTCATGGTCTGAAATACCGCACCACTGCCGGCAAACATGGTATTCTTTTTTTCTCTAATAATATCTGTGCTTTCAACTACGGCTTGGGCAGTACTGTCGTTTCCGAAAATAATTCCGGTTTCGTGATGTTCGAGATATTCCTGATCCATATCGGACTGCCGCAGTGCTTCAAGAGTAGATAGATACGCGTATTCCCCTTGCTCGGGCAACATAATTCGCGATCTTCGATCCAATAAACTTTTCAATTGCGGTTTCTCTACCATTCCTGTAAGCCCCGAACGATAACCAAATTCCTTACGAGCCTGATCCAAAATGATACCGGATCTCCCTTTATAAAGCGACTCCTTTACTTCCTGCTGATTCTTGCCGATGCAGGAATAAATTCCAAGGCCGGTTATCACCACTCTGTTCATGCTACAATACTATCTTTTTAGACCTTTTATTGCAAGAGGTCAAGATGCCACAAGTAAGAAAATGGATAAATTGGGCGAAAAGACGTGACCGATAAAGATTCAGTTGCTGAAGAGTTCTGCATTATCAAACCACATATCTCCTAACACGTTGCCTTTCTTATCTATAAAACCCCATCTTTTGTCCTTTTTTACACGGGCAACCCCTTCGATAAAACCTTTCTCCTGTTTTCCCTTCAAAAATCCGAATGCAACAGAAATATCATATTGAGCCGGTATCACCAACTTGCCGGATAGATCAATAAAACCCCATAGTTTTACTTTGACCGGTGCCAACCCATCGGCACTGAAAATTTCTGCATCGGGATAGGAAGGCTGAACCACGAATGAACCGGAGGTATTGATATAACCCCATTGGTCATTGACACATACCGGGGCGAGACCTTTAGAAAATTCACGTGCTTTATCAAATTTGGGTTCTATTACCCACTTCCCTGTCAAATCAATAAAGCCCACTTTCTTGTCTTTGCGGGCATAGGTTAAGTCTTGCCCATCAAAATCCCATACTTTGTTGATACCCGGCAATACATTGAACTTGCCGCTTATCACCAATCCATAAGTATCTCCCAACTTAGCCCATGCCACTCCTTTGTAGTAATCTCCAATATCGTCATAGGCCGGCTCAATGATTACTTTGCCGCTTTTGTCAATAATCCCCCATTTGTCGTTTTGTTTTACCCTGGCGTAGTTCCCCTCAAAGGGCTTAATAACCTGATAATATGCCTGAATCACAATTTGTCCTTTTGTATTCATAGCTCCGATTTTATCTCCCATTTTGAAAAATGCCAGGCCATCATCAAAGTCGTAGTACTTATCAGTGGGCGGAGTGCTAATCATTTCCCCCTTCTTATTGATATAAAACCACTTTTTATCTTTAGCAACTACGCATATACCACTGTTGAAATATTTCGCATCATCATAGGTCGGTTGAATCATTACTTCACCTTTGGTATTGATAAAACCCCATTTGTCTTTTAAACGAATAGCGGCATAACCATCTGAAAAGCTTTTGGCTGCTTCATATTTAAGCGGAATGCCCCAAGTGCCTGATTTGGTGAGGTAACCATAAATTTTCCCCATCCGCACTAAAGCCAAATCCTGGCCATTAACTAACTGGGTGCTAATAAATAATAATAGAATCAGTTTTTTCATAATGGTATGTTTGAGAGTGGAAATGTAGTGTTTTAAATGATATTATTTCAGAAACAGGCTTTGTAATAATACAGAGGATAGAAAGCTGACTATTCATAGCCTTCCGTTAGGTTTAAATTTTCTTCCGTCTTTTTGACAAATCAATGCAGCTACTTGGCGGCCGCTCATCACTGCAATTGGCAGCCCTCCACTGGGTCTGTTCCAATGGCTGGAGTAATAGAATTGTTTAAGGTTTGGAAACCTAAACTTGATGGGCGTGGGAGCAAGAAAATTTTTCCCCGCCATTAAGCCTTGTGCACTGCCCTTCCAATTAGCGGTGTACCGTAGGATGGTAGCCGGGGTGGCTACATCTACTACCTCTATCCACTCCTTAATACCTCCCAACCTGGCATCAAGCCGCTCTATAACTTTCTCGGCAAATTCACCTTTTATTCTCCGGTATTCTGCCCGGTTGTTCTTTCGGTGATTAATCCAGAATTCATGTTGTTTAGTGTAAAAACTCACCACCACAGTGCTTTTCCCTTTAGGTGCCATTCCGGGGTCGTAGTTGTAAATGTGTATTTCCATCCGAGTGTATTCAGTGCCATCCGGAGAAGTCAAAGGGGTTTCTAAAGGGAAACGAGTAAGGTGTGGAAGATGTGATAAGTCTTTATTGATACCAAAAGAGAATTGCATTACTGAAAAGAAAACTTCGAGACTTCGGTTTTTCTTTAGATCAAGCATGGCTTTGTTTACAAATTTCCCTTCTAATAAATCAAAAGCGGTAAAATACCAATCCGCACACGAAAGTGTGATGTCAGCATAATGAATTTTATCGTGCCTTACCTGCACCCCAACCGCTTTATTTCCTTCTACCAATATTTTTTTAACCGGGGTGAGGTAGTTGATTTTCCCTCCTAGTGCTAAGTATTGTTTTTCAAATCGTTCTACAAATTTCAAAGAGCCGCCCAGCGGGTAACCTGCACTTTTCTTATCAAAACTTGCCATAGGGAAATAGACAACTAAGAGGTTTACTTCTTCTCCATCATATAACTGTTGCAGGCTTTCCTTCAGAAAAGGATTTTTGAATTTTGCGGCCACGGTATAATTAGTTTGCCCCCACAACCGAATAAACCAAAACAGAAATTCTAAATACCGGGTCATTTTAACACCTCGGATAATAGAGGCTATGAGCGGCAGTTTATCCATGATAGGGGGCATATCAAATTTTTGGATAACCCTCATAGGACGAATAAACTCGCGGATGGTCTTTTCGTCCTCCGGTGCCAGGTCTATCATGTATTCCTGAAGCTGATCAAGGTTGGTATAAAAGCGGAAGGTATTGCTGTTGTATTTGTCGCGGTTGTTCTTTAACTCGATATACATGCGAATGCTGTGGTTTACCCACTCCACCTTTTTCATATCAATGAGTTCGTTCCATACCTTGTAAAAAGAGCTTCCCGTATCAGAACCCAGAATCCAGTGAGCGCATCCGTCAAACACGTACTCTCCTTTTTTCCAACTGGTACAAAGCCCCCCCGGAATGTTGTGCTTTTCAAAAATCTGCGTGTCGTACCCATTCATTTGCAAATAGCACCCTGCTGCAAGACCGGAAATACCGGCACCAATGATGTTGACTTTCTTTTTGGATGGCATACAATAGAGTTGAAAAAATACGAATTGCTAAATACGAAATAACCATTAAAGAAGAAGCAGGAGTTCTTTAAAATAGTTGTAATGAAGGAAGATAAGAGATCAACTGACCGGATTCAGTACAATACTAAAAATCTTGTATTGGCTCATATCGCGGCCATAATAGAATTTATCAAGCGCCTCGTACATGTTGGAGGCTCTGAAGTAGGAAGTGTGTAGTCGGTTTTCCCCCACCTTTATCCACTGAATAGTCATACTGCTTTCATTGTGGTAATGCTGTGCGATGTAGTCCAGCATTTTTTTCAGCGCGTCTATTTTATCGGTACCGGTAATGGTGTGAAACAGGAACGATTGATCGTGCTTAGGGTTTACGGTCACCAAATCCAAGCGAATAGTTTCGTTCTTCTCCTTGTAATTAAAAATTAGATTCTGCGGATCAAGCCCTAAGCGCATGGCTATCTCCTTTTGATAGCGGGCTAATTCAACATTTTGGTCAGGTCGGGTCATGAGAATACCGATTTATTAAAAAATTGAGACACAGTTGTAGTAAAAAATGGTTTGCATTCCATAAAAATGACCTGCTGTATCCTTCTGCAATATTAACTGAAGTTGAACCGGTGGTGCGAATCAAAGAAGTATTCAACCTGTATTCCATCAGGCACACATTCTTTTATTTACTGCGTTTCGAAACTATCTATCGCAGCAAAGCATTAGCCGATTTTATCCGCTATCTTATCTACAATTCCAAACTTCACCGCCTCTTCAGCATTCATCCAGAAATCGCGATCAAAGTCTTTCATTATCTGCTCAAAAGTTTTACCGCAGTTTTTTGCTAACACCTGCGCGCTTAACTCTTTAGTCTTTTGAATTTCCTTAGCGGTAATTTCAATATCCGTAGCCTGCCCGTACATGCCACCCAAAGATGGTTGGTGTATCATTACCCTTCCATTTGGCCATATTTGGCGACTACCTTTTTTCCCAGCACTCAATAATACAGACCCCATAGATGCTGCCAAGCCCATACAGATAGTGTGTACCGGTGAAGTAATCATTTGCATCGCATCGTAAATCACCATTCCGGAAGTAACCACACCGCCCGGACTATTGATGTAGAAAAAAATTTCTTTGCCCGGATCTGTGGATTCGAGAAACAACAGGCGATTTACCACCTTTTCTGCCGACTCATCGGTTACCGGCCCCCATAAAAAAATTTTGCGCTGTTCAAGAAATTTGTTCTCGAACTTCATCATGCCTCCGGCAAATTTTTCTATCAATTTATCGGGTTCTATGCCAGGCGCTTCCGGCTCGTCTTCCATTCTGTAATTCATAAACAAGTTTGGTTTTAACACGAAGTCAAAAATAGAATATTTTGCATGGCAAGGTAATCGGCCTTTCTATATCCTTTCCTTTCTAAAATTGTAGAAGGTGGAGAGAGTGGAAGAGGAGTTTATGCCGAGGAGAATGCTCTCTCCCACTACATGGAAGACTATCTGCTTGTTGGTGAAAACAAGAAACCTCTATACAGGAAAACCAGCGGCAGACTTTTATCGCTATAAGTAATCCACAAGAGAGGTAAATTTTTAGACGGTTGGTTGGCAGAATGTGGTCCTAACGGTTAGGTCAGTTGCTTAATTTCAGCAGCAATCTGTCCAATTACTTCTTCGTTTTTTATTTTGTCGTCAATGCTAAAAACTACGAATACCTGTCCACCGAATTTTTTAGTGAAGTCCGAAAAACTTGCTTTCATTCTTTCTGTCGCTGAGTAGTTGCCGAAGTTTGCTTTTGCTGTTACTGGTTTGATTTGAATACCAAAAGCTTTTTCACCAACCCAACCGAGATAGTCAATGTCGCCAGCATGGTCAAGTTCGGGGTCGCTTTCTTCAAATTTCACATTCGGAAATTCCTTTGCAAGATTATCTTCTATCACAGATTTTTCACGAATGAACCCGTCATAAGTCCTGTTGATGGTGAGATTGAAAATGTAATCAACACAATCTTGCAAAGTCAGTTGGTTAAACGCCTCTGTCCATTCGGGAATTACAATCTCCTTGATTTTTACATACAACCTTTCACCAAGTTCTTCCAAACTTTCTTTAGTAATTTTACTCGGTGTCTTACCGTCTGTATTAGCATTTTCAAAATACCATTGCTCCCATTGCTCAAATGATTTTGGTTGGCACTCACGAATGAGAGCCATCACTGTTCCAACTTTGTTTGGTCGTGATAGCTGATAAGTTTGAGTTGCATAATTGAGAACTTTCTCTTTTTTGCCAAACTCTTTGGAATAGCGTTTACTTATCTGCTTAGCCATGTATTAAACTATTGTAAGGATGGGTTTATTAGTTTGAGGATTAGCAGGGTTG
>CAZQYO010000143.1:0-7212 GCA_964597415.1 uncultured Chitinophaga sp. | reverse complement strand
GCTTACCATTTAGCGGTAAGCGCGTACACTTAAAGTTCATGGCATGTTCTTCATCATTTTCCCAGTTGTCGTTGTAGAACAGATATACATCATTGCCTCTGCGATAGGCTTGAGCAGAAAAAGCATAATCCACCAGCGCACTCTCCTGTTTTTTAGGAATAAAATGCTGTGATTTAATTCCCAAGTTCTCGTCTATACGGTAAGTAATCATATATCCGCGCTCCACCTTCATAGGGCCGTTTTTATCGTCACCCGACACGCTGGCGTGATATTCGGTAAGCAGCATAAAATTCTTTCCTTCCAGAGGTAATATTTTCTGCAACTCCAGATTAGCAAATTCATTTCTTTTGTTGCGTTCGTGATAAGCACCGGCTAATCCTGAAAATTTCTCGCTTGGCTCAATAGTGTTTTGTCCGGTTACTGTAAGTGTTTCATTGTATCTGGTTACCATTATTCCTTGCAGGTGAATTTTTGCTTCATCTGAAAACAGATCGCTGGCCAGCACCATATCGCCACTGTTGAGCACTGCTAATCGCGGATCATCCAAATAACTGCCATGTCCCGCAGGAGATTTAAAAGTAGCCGTGACCGGCTCTTTGCTATCGGCATTTACAGAAAACAAGTGAAAAACAGCACTCACATTTTTATCTCTTTTTAATGGAGGATAACACAATACATCGTTTCGCACTTTTGAAAGCACATACACTTGCCCTTTATTGCTGATGGCGGTATGCAAAAATTGCAGGTATTCTTTAGTTTCCTTGAAGTCAAATGTTTTTGCATTTACCTGGCCGGTAGTGTTATCGGTAATTATTACTTTATACTTCTGATACTTATAGTAGGGCTTAATTAAAATAGCGGTTTTGCTTTTGTCTTCACTTTGCACAATCTCGATCCCCGAAGCGGCAAATCGTTCGTCATTATGGTCAAAAATAACTTCAGCCGGACCTGCAGGCTCTAAGGTCTTTAAGTCAAAATCCTGACGTTCAATAGAAGGTAATACGGCACGCCCTTCTGCTTTTTCCATCATCTCTTCTTCATCGGTTCTCAATTCACAACGGCTATAGAAAAGTGAAATCTTGTTGTTTACGATGGCGGCTTTCAGGTAAAAGGTTTTTTCACCAAACGAAGGGTACAACACCGATGTCTTTCCTGTTTTAAATCCACTGGAGTATTTCAAAATTTTGTACTGAGGCGGTTTGTTCAGATTCCCCGGAGTTTCAAATCCAATAGCATACCAAGAGCCTTTGTATTCTCCCAGCACCTCAGTAGAGGGCTGACTGATAACAGAACTGGTCTTTACATCGAAACCGGTGGCAAAGACCGTTAAGGTGACGAGCAATAAGCTAAACCCAAAAATCGGTTTCTTCATTTTTAAGAAAGGGATTAATTGTAAAAAGTAAAATTCGCTATAAGGTTGCTTATACGGGTAATAAGTGTTTTTGTTTTCATTCACACCGCTTGCAATGATTGACTACATTACCCGTCATGTTAACCCCAATTATTTTTTATACTCGCTTAGGGAGGAATAAGAAAGTGGAAAAGAAACATTTAGGCGGCTTATCAGCCATCGAGTGAAAAACCCTCCCGAGCATTTGCCCGGGAGGGGGACCACCCAAACCAAAGTCCATCTCAACTAAGTTTTACTTCCCCTTGTCCAATCACATAACCGTTTTGGTACAGTTCAACTTTATAGGTGCCGGGATTCTGAATATATTTCCCCCAGTAAACCACTACCTTCTTGTTGGACTGATCATAATCTATGTCCGCCTTTTTAGTGTATGGTATGGGTTCAGCAGATGCTCCCGTATGCATGATTCCCGAGCCTTGATCCTCTACAGCAATAGTTTCCCCCTTCGGGTTAATAATCCTGACATACAGACTTACCGGGCCGGGATCTAATACCTTGTTTTCACCTGTCTCAAAACTTATCTTCAGATTCGAAGCGACTTTTGCCCTTCTCACGTCCACTTCTCTTCCGCTCTTTCTTGTTTTCACCGCCTCCACATCAATTTTCGCAATCGGGAGAAGAGACCCTATTTCCACTTTCTTACTGAGGGAAGTGTTCTTTTCCATCAACTGCGAAGTGGTTTGCTTTTCAGCCGTCAGGGCATTGTTTAATTGACCGTTCTGCGCCAGTAACTCTTCTTTCTGTTTGGTAAGCGTTGCTATTTGATTGCCCATGTCCGCCACGGAGTTTTTATATTGAGCCATCAGCACTTTCACCTTTTTCAGTTCTGTTTGAGTCAACCTGACCTTTTTAAGCAAACTTTGAATAGTTAGCTTTTGGTGGCTGATTTCCTCCTGCTTACTGGCAATTGTTTTATCTAATTCGGCATTCTTCCCTACAAATTGCTCAATGGAGGTATTTCTGTTGTCGAGGGTATCGTTGAGCATTCTAAAATCTCGTTCTAAAGCTGTTTTCTGAATACTCAAATCTTCCCCTTTATCCTTTTCGTTGAACAGCATATAAATGGATGCGGTATTCAACAGCAGCAGCACTACTATAGCACTGATATAAGCTCTCTTGCTTCCTGCTTTTTCTGTGTTGGTTTCCATACAATTTAGTTTTGGTTAAGTAATGTTTTGCCATTTCGCTTCGCATTTAAAACACTCAACGTTCTGATGTTTGCGATTAGTATGTTGCCATCTCTAAAAGGTGCGAAATTCCCCCAATAGGGGGAGGAGACAAAAGCTATGACCATAATGTTCCGCGCAAAAGAGAAATCAAAATCTTTCAATAAATTTCCTGCCAGTTCGTCATAATCTTTGACAAAAGTGGAGAACGAATTTATCAGCACGCTATTTGTTATAACTTTGAATCACTAAAAAATCAAGAAAGAATGATAGGAATTTATGTCATCGTTGGAGTGTTTATGTTAGCCAGTTGGTTAGTAAGCATGCGCCTTAAAAGCAAATTCAAAGAATATTCGGAAGTGGCATTTGTCGGTAATCTCACAGGGGCGCAGGTAGCCGAGAAAATGCTAAATGATAATGGAATCACGGATGTGAAAGTGATTTCAGTGGAGGGTCAGTTAACTGATCATTATAATCCGGTGGATAAAACAGTAAATCTTTCTCCGGAGGTTTTTAATGGCAGAAGTGTGGCTTCGGCAGCAGTAGCTGCACACGAGTGCGGTCACGCTGTGCAACATGCCCGTGCGTATATGTGGTTGGGTTTGCGTTCCCGTTTAGTGCCTGTAGTGAGTGTGGCTTCACGCTGGATGCAGTGGATATTGTTGGCCGGAATTTTAACTATCTCAGTATTCCCTTACCTTTTACTGTTTGGCATTATTCTTTTCTCGGCCACAACTCTTTTCTCTTTTATTACACTGCCGGTAGAATTTGATGCCTCTAACCGCGGATTAGCCTGGTTAAATAGTTCGGGCATTGTATCCTCTCGAGAGCATGAAATGGCCAAGGATGCTCTTTGGTGGGCAGCAATGACTTATGTGGTGGCCGCCTTATCTTCCTTAGCTACTTTGCTTTACTATCTCTCCATTTTTTTGGGAAGGAGAAGATAAGAGAAGCATAGTTTATTTCTGAATAAAAGCACCGTTTCAAATTATTGGGAGCGGTGCTTTTTTTTTATTATTGATTAGGTGAGGATGGAGTTGATGCGATTCTCGTACTCATTATCAATGAATTATGGTGGGTGCTTAAAATAATTCTAAGCAAATGCTTGGAATCTCAGCTTCTCCAAATTACATTTGCGCCCCGCTTGTAAAAAGCGATTTTAAAAATTTAAAGAGAGAAAGCATGAAATCACGCAGTTATAGTACCGTATCGGTTGCTGAAAAAGATGTAAAGCGCGAATGGTTTATCGTGGATGCCGAAGGTAAAACTCTGGGCCGTATGGTTTCCGGGATAGCTTCAGTTCTTAGCGGAAAACACAAGCCTACATTTACACCCAATTCTGATACCGGAGATTTTGTTATCGTAATCAATTCTGCAAAGGTGCGTATGACCGGAAAGAAAATGACCGATCGCCCTTTAGTGCGCTATACCGGCAATCCTGGCGGTCAACGTCTTACCACCCCTAAAGAAATAATTGAAAAAAATCCAAACAAGTTGATCGAACATGCAGTAAAAGGCATGCTTCCGAAATCATCATTGGGTAACAAAATGTTCCGTAAACTTTTCGTGTATGAAGGTGGTGAACATCCTCATGCAGCGCAAAAGCCAAAACAATTGTAAATCATTCCAAACCTATAACATGGATAAAATAACCGTAGGAAGAAGAAAAGCATCTGTTGCACGCGCCAATGTAAAGTCAGGCTCGGGTAACATTACCGTAAATGGCAAGGACTACAAAGAATACTTCTCGCTCGTTTACCTACAGAACAAAGTAGAAGCACCTTTAAAGGCAACTGACAGCGAAGGCAAGTTTGACATCAGCATTAATGTTTTCGGAGGAGGGGTAAAAGGACAGTCAGAAGCTGTATCCTTAGCTATTTCTCGCGCTTTAGTGAATGATAACCCCGAAAAAAGGCCGTTGCTAAAGAAAGAAAAACTGCTGCGCAGAGATGCCCGCGTAGTAGAGCGTAAAAAGACCGGCTTGCGGAAAGCTCGTAAGAGAGAGCAATACTCTAAGCGTTAATCATTGTTGAATTCAAATAACAGAAAGAACATGGAAAGAATCGAACATAAAGTATTATTAGATGCAAGCGTTCACTTTGGTCACTTGAAAAGAAAGTGGAATCCTAAAATGCTTCCTTACATTTTCGGTGAAAAGAAAGGCATCCATATCATTGACCTTAATCGGACTGCGGATAAATTGGAGGAAGCTGCTGCTGCCGCCAAATCTATTGCCAAAAGCGGACGGAAAATAATGTTTGTTGCTACTAAAAAGCAAGCGAAAGAAGTGGTAAAAGCTGCTGCACTGCGCGTGAACATGCCCTTTGTTACCGAAAGGTGGTTAGGAGGTATGCTCACCAACTTCTCTACCATCCGCAAGTCTATCAAGAAAATGCAAAGCATTGAAAAGATGCTGAATGATGGCACCTTAGAAAGTGTGACCAAAAAGGAAAAATTAGTGTTGAGCCGCGAAAAAGAGAAAATGGAAAAAGTATTAGGTGGCGTAGCTAATATGAACCGTGTTCCGGCTGCTTTGTTTCTGATTGATATTATGCACGAAAACATTGCATTGAAAGAAGCACAGCGCCTTAACATCAATACCTTTGGAATCGTTGATACAAACAGCGACCCTACTAAAGTGGATTTCGCCATTCCGGGTAATGATGATGCCGCCACTTCCGTATCTGTACTCACTAACTTTATTGCTGATGCCATTGCCGAGGGATTGGCAGAACGTGCCGCTTCTCAGGAAGGAAGTGATCAGGAAACTGATGAGGAGATAGCCGAGAGAAACCGTTACGAAGCGGATCTTGCAGCCGAAGAGGAAGACACTAACAAAAAGGATGCAGGAGCAGGACGCGGAACTAAAAAGCGTGGCACTTCAGCAGGTGGTTCAGGACGGCCCAGAACCAAAGGTCCGGCCAAAAAAGTTTAATCAATTTGACATACGCTGCAAGAGCAGCTATCTATAATGAGGTTGCCAGGTTGATTTGACTTGGCAACTTCATTTAATTTATCAATCTGAATACAAATTTCAAACCAGCAAAAAAAAATAACAATGAACATTACAGCAGCACAAGTAAACGAATTGAGAAACCTGACCGGTGCAGGTTTAATGGATTGTAAAAAAGCACTGACGGAAGCTAATGGAGATGTGCAGGCAGCGATAGATTACCTTCGTAAAAAGGGGGCAAAAGTAGCTGAACTACGTGCCGGGCGCGCAGCTGCTGAAGGAGCAGTTATCGCTATTACTTCGGATGACAATAAAAAAGGGGTAGCGGTGTACCTTTCGTGCGAAACTGATTTTGTAGCTAAGAATGAAGAGTTTGTAAAGTTGGCAAGTTCCATTGCTGAGGCAGCTTTGAAAGCAGGATCAAAAACAATCGAAGAAGTGTTAGCCCTTGATTTGGGTGGATCTTCAGTGCAAGAAGCGGTGCAAGGAAAAGTTTCGGCTATTGGTGAACTCATTAGCGTATCTGCCTACGAGAGTATCGAAGGCGAGTCGGTGGTAGCGTATAACCACATGGGAAATAAAATTGGCGTATTGGTGGCATTAAACAAGCCGCTGAATGATACCGTTGCCGCTGTCGGCAAAGATGTGGCGATGCAGATTGCCGCTATGAACCCCATTGCAGTGGATGGTTCCAGCGTTTCGGCTGAAACTATTGAAAGAGAAAAAACAGTAGCTCGCGAAAAGGCCATTGCCGCAGGGAAACCGGAAAATATTCTGGATAAAATCGCTGAAGGAGCCGCTAATACTTACATCAAAGAAAATACCCTCCTCACACAAGCCTTTGTGAAAGACAGTAGCAAAACTGTGGCACAGGTGCTGGGCAGTGCTGAAAGTGGTTTAACCGTAACCGGATTTTGTCGAATAGAAAGAGGCGCAGGGAAATAATAACAGAGTTAATAGTTATGGGCTGCAATCTTTTTGTAGTAGTCTTTTTATAAATGAGACAAAGAAAAAGCGCGAAAGATTTCTTCCGCGCTTTTTTCTTTTATTCTCTTTCTGAAAGGATTATTCCGCTACCTGCTTGCGTATAATATTTAAAGCAGCACCGGCTTTAAACCATTCAATTTGCGCTTCGTTGTAGGTATGTGCAACTTCAAAACTTTCTGTTGACCCATCTTTGTGGTTTAACTGTATCGTCAAATTTTTACCCGGAGTAAAGGAGGTTAATCCAAGAATATCTATTGAATCATCCTCCTGAATTTTGTTGTAATCATCTTTGTTTACAAACGTTAAGCCGAGCATTCCCTGTTTCTTCAAATTGGTTTCGTGAATCCGTGCAAATGATTTTACTAACACCACGCGCACTCCTAAGAAACGAGGTTCCATTGCAGCGTGCTCTCGGCTTGACCCCTCTCCGTAGTTCTCATCGCCTACCACTATCGAGCCAACTCCCGCGGCTTTGTAAGCGCGTTGTACAGCCGGCACTTCGCCATATTCTCCGGTCAGTTGATTTTTTACTGCGTTTGTTTTTTCGTTGAAGAAATTCACCGCACCTATTAACATGTTGTTGCTGATGTTATCTAAGTGTCCGCGATATTTCAACCAAGGTCCGGCCATTGAAATATGGTCGGTGGTGCATTTGCCTTTTGCTTTAATCAACAGTTTCAAACCCTTTAAATCAG
>CAZQYO010000142.1:0-7343 GCA_964597415.1 uncultured Chitinophaga sp. | reverse complement strand
AAGAAACATTATGTGCGAACTTCACTCAACCTCTCCTTCACCAACATGGTTAAAGCCATGTCAAACAAGAATATTATTTCACGAATTCCGGGAGTCGCAGGTGATATCAATAAAAAGATTCTGGAGAAGGGATTGGTGAATAAGACAGACCTTCTCGGCACATTTAAAAATGAAGATTGCTTTTTGGGAATTGACTTAGGTTCTGCATACACAAAATTCAATGTAATAGATGGAAACGGAAAGGCGCTGTTTCGCTATTTTCTTCCCACCCTCAGCAGCGATAAGCAAGCACAAAAAAATATTCTTCAAGCCATCACTTCCAACTTCAACATCAAATACAGTTGTGCCACCGGCTATGGCAGAAAACATTTTTCAGAAACTGACATTGTAAAAACCGAAATCAACTGCGCTGCTGCCGGTGTCTCCTTTCTTCATCCGGGCGAAAAAAACATCATTGATATTGGTGGGGAGGATATTAAGATTATCCACTGCGATAAAGACAACAACGTAGCAAATTTTTACATGAATGATAAATGTGCCGCAGGCACCGGATCTTTTCTTGCCGAAATTGCCGAACGCGCTCATATTAATATCTCAGAAATGAGTGCGCTTGCCTCTTTATCTAACTACGATAAAGAACTAAACAGCTTTTGCACAGTATTCGCCAAAACTGAAATTATGAATTGGATTTTTGATGGTATGTCGCTCGAAGATATTTCGCGTGGTATTTATATTTCAATCGCCAACAAGGTAGCTAAGATGCGCCTCGATCCGGGTATGCCCACTTACATGATTGGCGGAGTAATTGCTCATCACCCCTATCTGAAAACATTATTGAATGAAAAATTCAATAAAGACATTCAATTAACGGAGGCCTCTCAATACGGGGTTGCTTATGGTGCTGCGGTGATTGCACTGCAATTCTATAATAGAATAAACCAGCCAAAATTCAGTGAAACAAAAATTAATGCCAACTAGAAATGAAAGCCTACCACGATAAGGAAAGGGGATTTGGAATTGTGTACGATGATATTTATTTGGTAAACGGTGCGCGAACCGCCTTTGGAAAATTTTGCGGCACATTGTCACGGGTTTCTCCTACCGATCTGGGAATATTTGCCAGTCGTGCTGCCCTTGCAAAATCGGGGATTTCCCCTATTGATATAGATCAAGTCATGATGGCAAATATCGGGCAAAGCTCCTGCGATGCGTATTTTCTACCCCGCCACATCGGTTTGTATTCCGGAATTCCACAAGGAGTCCCTGCCGTACTGTTGCAACGCATTTGCGGCTCCGGCTTTGAAACTATTACCGCAGGTGCCGATCAGATTTCACTCGGCAAAGCGCAGGTAGTTTTGTGTGGCGGTACTGAAAATATGTCGTTGGCTCCTACCGTCAGCTACGGAAACCGAATGGGTTACGCATTAGGGAAAATAGAATTTAAAGATTTCTTATGGGAAGCCTTAAACGATACTGCGGCTGTACCCATGGGGAATACTGCTGAAAATATTGCCCGTCAATACAAAATTACACGCAAAGACGCTGATGAATTTGGAAAGTTATCTGTTGACCGCGCTATTGCAGCAACGCAAGCTGAATTTTTTAAAGATGAAATTACTCCGCTTAATTCAACCATATTTGATATAGAGGGATTAAAACCCCGCAAAGTTTTCCTTCCAAAAACAGTGTGCGATTTTGTTACTGATGAAAATATTCGCGCTTCTACAATCGCAGACTTACAAAAACTTTCACCCACTTTTGAAAAAGAGGGAGTACAAACTGCCGCCAATTCAAGCGGCATTGTAGATGGGGCGGCTGCTGTAGTGGTAGCAAAGTGTAATTTTATTACTCGAAAAAATCTTACACCACTTGCTAAAGTAGTAGCCTCTGCAAGTTGCGGGGTTGATCCTAAAGTGATGGGCTTAGGACCGGTACCCGCCATTCAATTGCTTTTAGAACTAACCGGATTACAGCTATCCGACATCGGCTTATTTGAAATTAATGAAGCCTTCGCAGCACAGTTTATAGGTTGCGAGCGCGAATTAGGTTTGGATCGAAACATCTGTAATGTGAACGGGGGAGCTATTGCCTTTGGTCACCCATTGGCTGCCAGCGGTGTAAGATTATCACTTACTCTTTCACGCGAAATGAATTTGAGAAAAGTAAAGTATGGAATAGCCGCAGCTTGTATTGGCGGTGGACAAGGTAACGCTGTATTGTTAGAAACTCTAAATTAAGCATACATGAAACACAAGATGTACCAATGGCAAATGACTGAACTCAACAAAGAGTTCAAGTTGGTCACTCGCTCTCTCCCCGAAATTAAATATGGAGAAGCACTGATTAAAGTAGCCGGCTGTGGAGTATGTCATACTGATTTGAGTTTTTGGCATTATGGAGTACAAACCCGACATACTTTACCTCTTACACTTGGTCATGAGATTAGCGGAACGGTAATAGATGGCCCGCAAGAGTGGCTCAACAAAAATGTAATTGTTCCTGCAGTTCTTCCCTGTGGTGAATGTGAATTATGTAAACGCGGAAGAAGTAACACTTGTCGGAATCAGCAAATGCCGGGAAATGATTTTGACGGTGGCTTTGCCTCGCATGTAGTTGTCCCGGCTAAATACCTGTGCCATGTAACCGATAAAGTTTTAAAGAAATACACCTTACCGCAACTCTCTGTAATTGCAGATGCTGTTTCTACTCCCTATCAGGTTATCAAAAAAGCGGAAATAGTACCAGGCGATTTAGCGATAGTGATCGGAGTAGGAGGTGTGGGGATTTATGGTGTTCAAATTGCAAAGATATTCGGGGCGAAAGTGGTGGCACTAGATGTCAATGAAAAAAAACTTTCCATCGCAAAACAACATGGCATTGATGCTACCCTCAACATTGATGGCTTAGACAATAAAGCAATCAAAGAGCAACTAAAAATAATAGCGAAAAAACTAAAAGCATCTTCGGTATGCTGGAAAATATTTGAAATGTCGGGTACTAAGGCTGGTCAGGAATTAGCATTCAGTTTAATCACTTTCGCCTCTACCCTTTCTATAGTAGGTTTTACAATGGATAAAGTGGAAGTGCGCCTCAGCAATTTAATGGCATTTGATGCTACCGTGATAGGTACCTGGGGATGCAAACCGGAACTTTATAAAGACGTAGTAAAGTTAGTGGCTACAGACAAACTGAAAATTGATCAGTTTGTCGAAATGTTCCCTATGTCAAAAATAAACAGCGTATTTAAAAATGCGCTAAACCATAAATACATGAAGCGCCCGGTACTAGTACCCGATTTTGAAGAATAAATAACTTTTCAATGAATAATTTACATAGCCATAACTTAGTAGAAGTCCATTTTACAGAGATCATTTTTGAAAAACGTCCCTGCCTTGACAGAGATGGATTACCCGTGAGAGGGTTATATAATGCATGGATTATCCTCAACAATCCCAAACAGTTTAATTCGTACACTACGGCAGCAGTGAAGGAGATAATTCTCGCTTTCAGACAAGCCTCAAATGATCGTAGCGTAGTAGCAGTAGTATTTACCGCAGTAGGAGAAAAAGCATTTTGCACCGGAGGCAATACCAAAGAATACGCAGAATATTATGCGGGAAACCCACAAGAATATTCGCAATACATGCGCTTGTTCAACGATATGGTCTCTTCTATTTTTCTCTGCGAAAAGCCGGTGATCTGCCGCGTAAATGGAATGCGAATTGGTGGCGGACAAGAAATCGGAATGGCCTGTGATTTCAGTGTAGCGAGCGATATGGCTCGTTTTGGGCAAGCAGGCCCCAAACATGGCAGTGCTCCTATTGGAGGTGCTACCGATTTTCTACCCTTATTTATTGGGGTAGAGCGAGCTATGATATCACTGACCTTATGTGAACCGTGGACGGCTCATCAGGCATATTACTACGGAGTGATTACCGACATCGCTCCTGTGTTGAAAATGGATGGGGAGTTTATAGCGAATCCTTTAGTCAATACAGAAAAAATAGTGGACGAGTATGGCAGGATAATTTTTGGTGCAATGAAGACCGGAGAGGCATTAGCGAAAGCTAAAGAATTGGTAGCGAAAGCTGAAACAGACTTAAGCCTGTTAGATAAAGCAGTCAATGACCTGATAGCTAAACTGCTGCATACATTCCCAAACTGTATGAATAAAACGATTAGCGAAGTGCGCAAATTCAAATTAGAGCATTGGGATAAAAATAAAGAGAGCAGCCGTGAATGGTTAGCACTAAATATGTTGAGCGAGGCCAAAGCAGGTTTCAGGGCGTTTAATGAAGGGACTAAAGAAAATCGAGAAATAGATTTCGTTAAACTGCGTCAGCTACTTGCCGAAGGCCATGAATGGAATGACGAGTTACATCAGCGTATTTCCCCACAGTTTCAAAAAATAAATGGATAAATCAACCCAATGAAAAAAATAAAAGTCAATTACACGCACAGCAATGCCATTGCCGAAATCATTTTGGATGATGGCAAAGGAAATGTGCTCGATTATATAATGATGGAAGACCTCCAACAAATCCTGAATGAGCTAAAAGAAAAAAAGGAAATCAAACTCATCACTTTTGAAGGAGCGGGAAAACATTTTTCATTTGGAGCCAGTGTAGAAGAGCACCAAAAAGAAATGGCTGCGACTATGCTCAAATCCTTTCACCAGTTATTTCTTACCCTGCGTGATTTGTCTATCCCAACTCTCGCCAAAATCACCGGACAATGTTTGGGAGGAGGAATGGAACTGGCTATAATGTGTAATTTTTTGTTTGCAGACAAAAGCGCAAAATTCGGTCAGCCGGAAATTGTATTAGGAGTATTTCCTCCACCGGCATCTATCATCCTTCCCGAAAAAATCGGTTTAGCAAAAGCAGAAGAATTGTTGCTTACCGGCAAATCTATCAGTGCGGAGGAAGCAAAAAACATCGGTTTAGTAAATGAGGTGTATGATGACAAAGTTGCCTTAGCCAACGGGATCAGTTCGTTTGTTGAAAAATATATTCTACCGCGAAGTGCCTCATCTCTTAGGTTTGGAGTGAAAGCATCACGCGCTAAGTTTAATCACGTACTGGGCAACTTTCTACCGATGCTCGAGCAAATGTATGTGACTCATCTGATGAATACGAAAGATGCCAATGAAGGCATTGCGTCATTTATTGAAAAAAGAGAAGCCGTATGGCAAGACTGCTAAACCAAAATTGAGCTACGGATGAAAATGATAAAAACAGTTGGGGTAATAGGTGCGGGAACCATGGGGGCGGCACTGGCTCAAAAATTTGCACAGGAAAACTTTAAAGTAATACTAAACGACCGCGAAATGCCGGCCGTAGAAAGAGGCCTTAGCAATATTTGCAAAATGCTAAATGAAGGTGTAGCAAAAAAAGTTTTCACTGACTTGCAAGTCAAAAATTGTTTAGCAAACATTACTGTAACCGACCATTTACCAGACTTGCAAAGTTGTGATTTAATTGTTGAAGCCATCTATGAAAATCTTCAAGCCAAAACAGAACTTCTTCTGCAACTCAGCCAAATAATACCGGCAGAAACTATTATTGCTACCAACACCTCCTCCTTTTCAGTAACTGAATTAGCCCAATCGGTTGTATATCCGGAACGCTTTATCGGCTTGCATTATTTCTATCACGCAGCTAAAAACCGCTTAGTGGAAATTATTCCCGGTGAGAGAACTTCTTCGGAAGTTTTTGAAAAAGCGAAAATATTTTGTGTGCAGTCGGGCAAAGATGCCATTACCTGTGCCGATGCTTACGGCTTTGTAGTGAATCGCTATTTTGTTCCGTGGCTGAATGAAGCAGCACGGTTACTGGAAGAAAATGTAGCCGGCATAGCCACCATTGATGAGGTATGTATGAAAACTTTCGGGATAGGAATGGGGCCGTTTGCGCTGATGAACGCCACAGGAATTCCGGTAGCTTATCATTCCCAAAAAACGCTGGAAATTTTTAGTGAATTGTACACTGTTTCAGAAAAATTAAAACAGCAAACCGAGGAGAGGCAAAACTGGAATCTTGAGGGAGATATTTCAACCGATGAAAATATCCGGACAAGAATCAGTGAACGAATGTTGGGCATAGTCTTTCTGGTTTGCGCTCAATTATTAGATGAAAATGTATGCACTGCCACTGCTATCAATAGGGGAGCGAGAATTGGATTGCAATGGAAAAAAGGACCGATGGAAATGATGCGCCAATACGGAGAAAGCGAAGTAAAGCGACTGACAAAGCAGATCGCAGATTTGTATAAAACCCCGCTGCCTCAATCTGTCGGAAATAATTTTTGGCAAATGGAATATGTTACCCTTCAAAAGAAGAATGACTTAGCCCTAATTACCATGTACCGCCCTGAAGATTTGAATGCGTTGAACGAAGAAGTAATGCAGCAGTTAGATGAAAAATTCAAAGCAGCAGAGGAAGATCCTTCTGTGAAAACGATTTTCATTACCGGCTCGGGTAAATCGTTTGTGGCTGGAGCAGATATAAAATTCTTTGTAAAAAATATAAAGTCTGATCAAATTGACCGAATAGAATCGTTCACCGCTTACGGACAAAAAGTTTTTGAAAAAATTGATTCTTCCCATAAAAAAGTAATAGCGGTATTGAACGGCCTCACCTTGGGAGGAGGCTTGGAACTGGCGTTGTGTGCCGATGTGATTTTCGCTTTACCAAAAGCACAGATGGCATTTCCCGAAACAGGTATTGGGATATATCCCGGCTTAGGAGGTACCCAGCGAAGTGCCAAAAAGATTGGGAAAGCATTGAGCAAATATTTGATTCATACGGGTAAAATGTTGAACGCTACGGATGCCTTCGATATAGGATTAGTGGATGGCATTATCACGCTGGAGGAGATGTTTGAATTGTTTTCAGGCACAAAGCAAATATTTGTTGAGAGGAAGGTAGAGTTAAGTGAGAAATGGAAAAACATTCAACACTTCTTTGAGAAAAACTCTATTGACCGTATGCTGTCCCATCAGTTTGTGACCAATGGACTGAAGAGTGAAGAAGCCGAGAAAATATTTTCCACCATCCAACGAAAAGCACCTTTGGCTTTAAGCACTGCGGATAAACTGATTGATGAAGCCGGTGGTTGCCCTTCGGAGCTAAAGCACTTGAAAGAAATATTTTCCAGTTCCGATGCACTCTTAGGTCTGAGTTCAATCGGGAAGCCGGTGCAGTATCAAGGCAAGTGATGCCCCTTCACCACTACACAAAAGATTCTCCATTTACTTCTGCTTTTCGACAAAAGCAATAATGTGTCCGTCAAAATCAGCAAAATAACAAACTTTATCGCCCCAAAACCGGAGTTGCAGCGGA
>CAZQYO010000141.1:1717-7373 GCA_964597415.1 uncultured Chitinophaga sp. | reverse complement strand
GATCTGAATGACTTAAAACAGTTTGTATTTGACGTGACCAAAATGCAGATGGGCAACGTAGAGCAAATACCCGGTGCAGAAAAAGTTTATCCTTCGCCCAATACCTTTCAGCCTACGGCAGAGCATCCGGTTATTCTACAGCAGCCCTCCACCAATCAGCCTTTTGTAATTAATGATAAAAAAGCCTTTGAGGAACATGAAACCATTGAAGAGTCGCTATCTATTGCAGACAAGGAAAGAGAGCTAATTATTAAAGCGCTTAAAAAGCACCGTAACAGACGAAAGGATGCTGCCGCAGATTTGGGAATTTCGGAAAGAACCCTGTATCGCAAAATCAAAGAGTATAACGTAAATATATAGTGGATGAAAAAAGCAGCCGGAGTTTATTGGGGATTTCTTTTTCTCACGGTTTCATTTATTTCAGGATGTAAAGTGTATTCATTTACCGGAGCCAGTATTCCCGCTGACATCAAATCATTTTCTGTAGAGCTGTTTCAGAATCAGGCGAACAATGGACCGGCCTCTCTGGCACAACAATTTACCGATAAACTAAAATTAAAGTTTCAAACAGAAGCCAATCTTCGGATGGTATCTACGGAAGGCGATTTGCAGTTACACGGTACAATTACCGGCTATACCTATACCAGCGAAGCCCCTATTGCAGGAGCTACCAGCGGCTTGAACAAACTCACCATTACCGTAAATGTGGATTACACCAATACGAAAGATGAAAAAGATAAATGGACTCAATCCTTTAGCCGCTACGCACAATTTAGTTCTTCAGAAGATATAAGCAGCGTAGAAGATAAATTGATAAACGAAATCAATACCCAATTGGTAGATGACATTTTTCAGAAAGCCTTAGTCAAGTGGTAAGCCGCTATTTCTCTACGGTAACTGAAATGGTTTTACTCCAGTCCTTACCATAGCTCTGATGCAGCCCATCGGCAAATTGAAGAGTGAGGGTATGTGCCCCGGGACTAAGTTCAACAGTATCTGAAGTTTGTCCATTTCCATAATGAATATGCTTTTCATCCTTTGCCACTACTGTGCCCTTTGCTACAAAACCTTCATCAATAATCAGATGGTGATGCCCTTTGCCTTGGTGAAGTTCACCGGCCGGCTCTACGTCCATACCTCTGACTCCCATTTCTATAACAAGAGGTGATTTCACTATATCCCCATCTTTCGGGCTGATAAAGTAAACTCCATTTTGCTCGCTGGCACTATCTGCCGGTGGGGCGGGCTGAACAATCGTTTGTTCATCTGTGCTTTCGGGTTTGTTTGATTTTTGATTGCAACTAACCAAAGCAAAAGCAACCATTGCTGACATGAAAATTTGTTTTTTCATAAGAAGTGTTTTTGATTTTGAAAAAATACGCTGAACGCAAAACTATTCTGAACAGATTGGGAAAGCAAATTGAAATAAATATAATTAACAAAGAATCCCGATAGCACTAACAAATCAAATACCCGGAAGTTCACTATACCTCATTTTCCCTTTAATAAAATATTGCCATACTATACTTTTAGGATAAAGAGAGGTAATACTTTTATGAGTAAGTTGTTGTCGTTTGTTTGTCAATTTAGGCAGTGATTTTAAGAATGAGAAATGTGCTTTAGCAACCGCCAGCAGTGTATTTAAACTTCTTTCCTTTAATACTGATTGCAGAGCGGCCATAACGTCCAGAAAGATGCGGACACAAATACGCCACCACAGTTGGGATACGGGCATATTCTTGTAAATCATCATCAGGTTATTTCTAAAATTCAGGTACGTTTTTCTAGGGTTTCCCTGTGGCAAGCTCCCACCACCTACGTGATAGACCACCGATTCGGGGACGCAGATAATACGATACCCCATATTCTGAATTCGCCAGCATAAATCTATTTCCTCCTGATGGGCAAAGAAGTCTTCATCTAAGCCACCCGCTTTCCAAAAAATATCTTGCTTCACAAACAGACAAGCTCCGCTTGCCCAAAAAATATCTGCTACCGAATCATACTGCCCCTCGTCTTTCTCCGTAGTATCAAACAATCTACCTCGGCAAAAAGCATATCCGAATTTATCTAAAAAGCCACCGCAGGCCCCGGCATATTCTAGATAATCTCTTTGATGGAATGCTCTTAGTTTAGGTTGTGCGGCCGCAATATTATTTGCTTTCTCCATTTCGGCAATTACCCGCTCTATCCAAAATTCGCTTACTTCAACATCTTGATTAAGCAGCACAAAATAGTCTGCCTCTACTTGGCGCAATGCTTCGTTGTAACCACCGGCATAGCCCTTGTTGACCCGGTTTTGAATAATTCTTACAGTTGGAAAATTAGCTTTCACATAATCTACCGAATCATCAGTAGAGCAATTGTCGGCCACTATAATTTCGCATAACTCTGTTGAGGTAAAACGGAGGACGGAAGGCAAGAATTTCTCTATAAATTTTTTCCCGTTCCACCCTAATATTACAACCGCTACTTTTCTTGGAGTATTCATCCTCAGTCGAAAATTTGCTTATGTTTAAGCAACACAAATCAAATCAAATCTTTGTCAATGAGCGAATCACTTTATGCCGATGAGTATCTCGAATACCAGACCAATCGCAGTTGGTTGCGAAAAACTATCCGAAAAATTTATCTCTGGCAAGTGCGCAGGCACGTAAAGGGTGCGGCTATAGATTTCGGCTGCGGTGCCGGGGAACATTTGAGCACCTACCCTGCCGGCTCATTAGGCTTAGAAATTAATGAAGCTACAGTAAAATATTGCCGCGCAAAAGGGCTGAATGTGCAATTATATAAGCCGGAAGAGGATAACTATGCGTTGAAAGAAATTCCTGCGAATACCTATCAAACTTTAGTGATTAGCCATGTACTGGAGCATCTTCCCAACCCTGCCGAAGTATTAAGCCAACTCATGGCGGCTTGTGAGCGCGTAGGGATTAAGCGAATTTTTATTTGCGTGCCTTGCGAAGTAGGTTTCGCGCATGACAAAACGCATCTCACTTTTGTGACCACAGATTATATGCGCGAAAAGCAGCCTGAAAAGCAAAGTGCATTTCAATTAGTAAAGTATGGTTACTTCCCTTTCAACTGGCTTTTTGCAGGTAAACTTTTTGTGTATAATGAACTTTACTTCTTGTATGAACGACCCTAAAGCCGAACACACGTTTGTAATTCTTGCTTACAAAGAATCCGCCTACTTAGAAAACTGTATTCTAAGCATATTAGGGCAAACAGTCGGCAGTCGGGTGCTTATCGCCACCTCTACCCCCAATGATTTCATTCATTCTTTAGCAGACAAATATCAACTGGCTGTAAGAATAAATCCGAAGGGAGGGAGTATAGGTCGCGATTGGAATTTCGGATGGCAAATGGCTGAAACCCCTTATGTTACTTTGGCTCATCAAGATGATGATTACCTACCGCGCTTTGCGGAACTTTGCCTGCAAGCGGCTGCCAAGCAAGAAAGCGCAAAACCTCTGATTGTGTTTACCAAAGGGAGAGTGACCAAAGAAAATCGCACTTACCGATTTCATTTCAAAGACCTCTTGCGATGGTGGCTGGTATTTCCTTTTCATTTTAAAAGGAGCATCTCCTCTGCGTCTCTAAAAAAATTTATTCTGCTTTTCGGCAACAGTATTTCTTGTCCCGGAGTATTTTATGTGAAGAAAAATTTGGAGGGATTCCGCTTTGACACGGATGCCGATTTTATTTTAGACTGGAAGGCCTGGTATGAGATGAGCCGGATGGTCGGCTCGTTTGTGTATATGCCCGAAACGCTACATTTGCATCGAGAGCACGAAAATTCTGCTACGTCTGCCATAGCAAAGGAGACCTTGCGAAGAGAAGAACAGGAACTGCTGACGTTGATTTGGAAAAATGAATGGATAGCCGCGCAAATCACCCGCCTTTTAGCATTTGTAAAATAAAATCCCAAAATTATTACCTTCGGAAAAATTCAGAACCATGCAGAAAAAGCTCAGAAAATCAAATGACAAGAAATTATTCGGGGTCTGTGGCGGATTAGGAGAATACTTTGATGTGGATCCAACTCTTATCCGCGTCTTGTTTATCGTGTCCGTTATATTCATGGGCACAGGCATATTGCTGTATCTGATTTTGGCAGTGGTAATGCCATCGCCTGAATAAAAACTGTTCTGTTCGTAGTAACTTGCCCATAGAATTGGAAGAAACACACTTTAATTAGCCGAAGTAACGACTAAGGTTTTGAAAACTCCTTCATCACGTCTATTTTCGCCCGCGAATTTTTAAACTTAAAAACAATAGTATGGCAGGAAACATCACACTCACCATGATAAAGCCCGATGCAGTAGCAGACGGACATACCGGAAAAATTTTAGACCTAATTATCGGAGCCGGCTTTAAAATACAAGCCATGAAGCTGACTCGCTTACCAAAAAGAAAAGCGGAAGAATTTTATGCCGTTCATAAGGAAAGACCGTTCTTCGGTGAGTTAGTCGCCTTTATGACGGAAGGGCCAATCGTTTCCGCCATTCTTGAAAAAGAAAATGCTGTGGAAGATTTTCGCAAACTGATTGGTGCTACCAATCCGGAGAAATCCGAAGAAGGAACTATTCGCAAACTGTTTGCTACTAATATTGAGCGCAATGCCGTGCATGGTTCAGACAGTGATGAAAATGCCGCCATCGAAGCTTCGTTTCACTTTAGCGGATTAGATAGATTTTAAACGCTTACTGTCTCTACATCTTTTACCGCCTGCTTCTACAATAGAAGCAGGTTATTTTTTGTACAGAACAAATACAAAACACATAGATTCTGCTTAGTATCGTTCATTGGGTTTAAATCGTGCTAAGCGTTCCTGCAAATCAGCCATCACTGCTTTTTTAAAATCCTTGTCGGGAACCGATTTCATTTGTTGGATATAGTCGGCAATATCTAATTTTTGGGTGTGAAGCGAAATAGTCTTAAACGGCTTGGGAATCCACTGACCGGGAGCCTGAACGTGATGCAATCCTCCGCTGTACACAATCACCATTTTGCCGGTTTCCATCATTTGCAAAATATCGGCTACTCCTCCTCTAACGCTCATAGGCTTTCCATTTTTATCTAAGCCGGTTAGTCGTTTCATTCGTCCCTCCGGCAGGATAATGACAACCGAGTCTTCATTCACTTTTTGAAGAAAATAATCCCATGTAGCATCTCGTTCGCGAGAAATCGGAATCAGACCCGTACCGAAAAATTTAAACAGCCGTCCTACAATGGGGCGATTAATAGTAGTGTTAGCAGCGGGCACCACCATTCGCCCGGCCAACCGAGCTATAAAACGCCACGGCACCGCCCCTAAAAAGAGAAATTCATACAGACTGGTGTGATTTAGAAATATAATTAAACGAACTCCTTCCCAGGGATCTTCCCGATGCGTGTGCAGCCAGCGGTTTTCTACACGGTATATGGTTCTCGCCCAAATTTTTATTACGGAAAGAACAAGCAGATTGAAAACGCGATTAATTATTTTGAGCATGCGTGAGAGGTTCAGAAATTACCGAGTAGTAAAAATAATCAGCGTCCAAAATTGGTTTACTAAAACCGAAGAACAAATGACGCACCTCATCCTTTGGCGACTATTTCTGCTCCGGCTTTGGCTCTACATGAATATCCTCCGGTTCTATTGATTCCATAT
>CAZQYO010000141.1:0-1707 GCA_964597415.1 uncultured Chitinophaga sp. | reverse complement strand
GGTTTTTCTGATGTTCTTCTTCTGTGCAATGCACGCCATTACCACAGTTATTCACCAACTTGGTTTCTCCGTATCCTTTTGCTTGCAAGCGTTCCGCAGGGATTCCCTTTTGCACTAAATAATCCACCACGCTTTGCGCTCTTGCTTGTGATAATTTCAGGTTGTAAGTATCGCTGCCGCGACTGTCAGTATGCGAACCAATTTCAATAGTCAAGTCGGGGTTCTCTTTAAAGAAAATAAAAACTGTATCAAGCACCAACTGAGATTCAGTGCGCAAGGAGGCTTTATCGTAATCGTAATAAATATTAGGAATGATGATTTCCTTCTGCGTAAATATCTTTTCTAATTCTACCTGCACATACAGATTAATAAAGGTAGAATCCTGATGGCGCAAACCCTTTGTTGAAACTTGTTCTGTCTTGGTAAAGTAGCCATTCTTAGTGCCGGTTACTTTGTAATCTTTCTCCGCCTCTAAGCGAAAAGTGAATTGCCCATTGGCATCGCTAAACAGAGAGGCAATTACTTGCCCATCGCTTCCTTTCAAATCCACTTTAGTTTTAGGAAGCGCTTGTAGTCCCAATGCCTTACTGTCGGGGTCTTCAGGATGCTCCAATTTCTTTTCTACCGTAGAGCCGTTGAGCACAAAAATGTTGATCCATTTTTCTTCAAAGCGATAGATATCATCGCTGCCTTTTCCACCCGTGCGATTACTCGAAAGATAACCGGCAAAGAGTACCGTATCATCGGCATTCAGAGGTTTGTATTTATCAATACGAAATTTAAAATCATCAGCTCCGCTATTGAAAGGCGCTTTTAAATTCTGTGGATCTTTGTAGCCCGTTTTAGTGCGCACTGCCCTGAACACATCCAGCCCGCCCATTCCGGGTAAGCCATCGGAAGAATAATACAAATTTCCTCGGTCATCTAACCAGGGGAAGCGTTCATTGCCCGGAGTATTCACCGCACTACCCATATTTTTAGGATTCCCCCAACCGCTATCGGCTCGTGAAAGAACATACAAGTCTGTACCCCCAAAATTATCTTTCGGGTCTGCCGCCACCAAAAGCGATTTCCCATCTTTGGAGAGGTAAGGGTCCAGCACATTGATCGTATCGGGAAACACCTCCATTTTTACCGGCTCACTCCAATGGTCATTGTTAAAGGCAGAATAATACAAGTGGCAATATTGATTGCTTTGTTGCTCATCGGCCTTACAGCGAACGAAATACATTTCTTTAAAATCGTTACTAAACGTGGGGGAACTTTCATGAGCTGTAGAATTAACAGGTGCACCAAAACTATAGGGCGTAGTATATCCTTGTGTTTGTTTATCAGTAACAAAAAGATCGGAGAATTTTTCACCTGTCCATGCATCTTTAGCTTCTCCCATAGATTCGTTGCGGGCAGAAGTGAATACCAACTGATTCCCTTTATATGCCTCCAGTCCGTAATCAGAAAAAGGGGAATTTATTTTCTCCAAATTTGTTACCTGCACTTTAGTAAATGCCTTCTTCCAGTTGGCGGCATCTAAACACTGATTGGCCTGCAACCTACCCTCGTAACCCTGACCGGAAATTCGCTGATACTGCTCAAAGGTTTTGGCGGCCTCCGCATATTTCTCCTGTTGCTTTTGCATCATCGCTACTCGGTAAAGCGACTTCTCTCCGCCATTTAATTCCAGCGACTTTTTATACCACCCTTCCGCAT
>CAZQYO010000140.1:0-7394 GCA_964597415.1 uncultured Chitinophaga sp. | reverse complement strand
TTTCTGCCGGTTTACAGGGAGCTTTTAATATGAAAAGCATTGATGCGTCAAAAGCTACTTTTGATTCTCAGTATGACCCTTCTTCCGGCACGGTGGATCCAAACGGGACGAAAGAAGCTTTCGGCAGAACAAAAATTATTTTTGGCGATGTAGGCTTCGGTTTGTTATACAGCGCCATGGTAAAAAATGATGCGAATGTTTATTTCGGATTTTCATTGAATCATTTAAACCAGCCTAAAATATCATTCCGCCCCAACGGACAAACCAGCAGTACAGACGGCAATGACCGCATTTTTATGAAAACCACTATTCACGGGGGAGCGGCAATTCCCACGGGCAAGAGACTTACGGTGATGCCTAACTTTTTGGTATTGGTACAGGGCAATGCCTACGAATTTAATGTGGGATGTAATTTCAAGACGGCACTCGGCACGCCCTCCACCAGTAAAACAGCTTTGAATTTAGGTGTTCAGTATCGCGGTCTGTTAGACGCGGTGATAGTAAATGCGAAAATTGAAGTGAAAGGATTTAGCTGCGGATTGAGTTATGACATCAATATTTCAAAACTTATTCCCGCTTCAAATACCGTAGGAGCGCCTGAAATTTCATTGATGTACCAAGGATGCGCTCGGAAAAAGCCACACCCCGGTCATTGTCCGGTGATGTTTTAGAGATTTATTTTTTCAGCAACCAACAAGAATTATCTTCTTTCTGAGCAGCCTTGAGCTGCTCTTTTGCTGTAGCAAAATTGGTTCCGGCAAAGTATCCAACACGCGTAAGTCCGCCTTGTGGATCAATTAAAATATCCTTTTTGCTTTCCGTTAATCTTTCAGTGGCGGCTTGAATATATTTATCGTTCTTAAAAGCTCCGATGATGATATAATAACCCGCCTCATTAGTGGTACTGCCAAATTGTTCATTGCTTGCAGTATTCGTTGTGGGAGGGGTAGGTTCAGAACTTAGCATCTGCTCTGTTTTTGTTTCCTCAATCGTTATAGTTGACTTGTCTGCTTCGTTCACCTCAGCAATTTCTATAGAGGCAGGTTTTAATTCCGGCTCAGAAATTTTAAATAACGGACTGATTAAAGTATTGAAGTTCGCTTCGTCTGCTTGTAAGGGCTTTATCTGAACCCCCATCCACATTAATTGGGCAAGACCGGTCATTGCTAAGAATAAGAAAACGATAGCCGCAATTTTCCAAAAATTAGAAGGTTTAGCAACCTCCTCAATAAGCACATTCTCCTGCTTTGCAATTTTAATCTCTTTGGCATGAATAACCGGTTCGGCATAAAATGTTTTCAAGCCATAAGAGGTTCGCAAAAAATTTTGTTCGGCATTCTGAGTAAATTGAATGTTTGACTCAATATCTGTAAATAATTCTCCAATTTTAGTCAGTGTAATTCGGTCGCCTGCTTTTAATAGCGCATTCGATCCGGCTACCCAACCCGATACCAATGCCGTAGCCATTTCAAAAGAGACAAACTTTCTTTGCGCAATATAGTTGACCAAAAGCCCATCGCTACTCTGTAAATTCTTATTGAATGCAATTGCCTTGCTCGGAGGCGAAATAGAATTTAAAACGGGATGAATTTCAGCCGGCTTGTAATTGCATACAAAACCGCCAAAATCAGGGATAATGACGCAATCATGATCAAACAGTAATTCACTAATGTAAACTGAAATATCCATGAGGGAAAAAATGTGTGCTAACGAGTTGCAAAATACTCGTTTTCTGTTTTAATGAAATAGTCACTGAAAAGATTGTGGAGAAAATATGGAAAAGCATTGTTGCATGATAGAATATAAACTTGAATCGCACCCCTTATCTTGAACTTTGTTTTAAAATGTATTTGGTATAAGAATGCAGACATTCATTAAAATTTTTACCTTAGTTCCATACAATTTTGATATGCGCATCTTATTCTCTTTTCTGGTTATTGGCTCTTTCATGTTTACCATTTCTTCCTGCAAACAATGTACAGAGTGCACTAAGTATCCCGGTACAACTCAAAAGCTCTGTAAAAAGGATTACGCTACGGATGATTCTTATACCAGTGCTTACCATCACCTGATAGCCGATGGCTACAAGTGCGACTAAATAAATCTTCCGTTTAAATTGCGTTTTCAGAGTCGAGATCATGCACGTCCTGTTTTACAAAAACAAGACGTGTTGCAATTCGCACATGCACATTACAAAACATATAATTCCTGTATTAAAATTTATATTTGGCTCCACTTATTCCATGTCAACGCTAAACGTTAAGAAGTCAATTCTCGGGTGCCATGCGGCTTCTAAATGAATGTACATAAGATTTCAATGATACAAATGGGGTTGTAAGATTATCAGTAAACAACAGGCTAACGTGAAAGGAGGAAATCCAAACCATAAGTTCTACATTAAGTAAAGCCGATATTGAGGCATAATCGTTTCCTCTTGTAGTATTGAAGTGGAGACAATTTAGAGCTGGCAGCCCATATACAGCAAAAAGGATTTCGTTAACCCAATTCAACTATTAGAAAGAAAAATAGCACGACAAAATTAGAAGAGTTCAATATCGCAATCCACTCTTTAGAATGTCGCATAAAAAACATTCTTAACCTCTTTAGACATCGAAGTACTAACGTTTTTGCCCAATCATTTAACCATATAATCAAAGGTTTTAGGACTATTGTAAGAGCCGCCACCGATGTCAAATTCAATCTCTTTAGACTTGATTTTTTTTGTTCAAACCTTCCTATTCTCCTTAACATAACGCTGCCGCCTTACTTCTCGCTCACCCGAATAACTCCTCCCCCATTGTATGAATGATATTCTCCATTGTACATGGCATCGGCCATTACCGGTCCCATTACAAAAGTGCCGGGTGAAACCGCACGCACTGCGTAGTAATAGGTTTGTGCTTTTGCCCCCAAGTCCACAAAAAAATTGATGCGATCATCGCGCACATCCATTTGAATGGGGTAACTTTCATTTTTGATCCAGTTCATGCCGGGCATTTCTTTGGTTCGTGGATTTTCTATCTCAAAACCGGCCGGCAGCATATCTGTAATGACAATATTTTCGATAGCATTGCTGTAAGAATTTTCAAGAGTGAGTCCAATTATTATCAAATCATTCTGATTGAAGTTATTCTCCGTTAATTGGCGGCCATAACGATCGTAAAAATGTTTACGCACACGGATATAACTGTCCTCCTCTTTAAATGAACCATCCTTAGAAATACCTTCAGCCTGCCAGAAATAATATAGTTTGCCATTTCCGGTGGTGCTAATTTCTACATTGGCTCCGCCTAACTGCTTAGAGGTAAGGCGTAATGTGCTCCCATCATTTTCCGCAATCTGTTTTCCGTTCACCTTTACTACCACTTTTAAATTTGACTTTGCCACTTGGCGGGCAATTTTACCTAATGCGATAAAACTGAAAGCTCGCTCCTGAGTACTGAGCCAAGGGCGAGATTTAATTGCTTCACTCAAGTGCTTTGCCATTATCCCCACCTGCGAATTATCGGGATCTACTTCAATAATAGCATTCAATGCCACCGCTTCATCTCTTACATCGCTATAGAAACTACCACCTGTTTCGCGATTGGCAATTTCACCGGTAAATGAATTGGGAAGCATCTCTTTAAATTTGCTCTTATCTCCCGCTATAGCAAACGCAGCACTCAGCAGGTATTTACTGTCTAATGCGAGCAATTGAGAATTTTCCTTGTAGTAATTCATATTGCTAATTTGCGGTTTACCGGCTATTGCCAATACGTAGAGGGAATAGGCAACTTCCTTTGGAGCGATCTTTTTCTGTTGCGTGCGGTTATAGGTGTAATTGATAGTTGTTCTGTTTTTTAAGCGAGAGATGAGATAAGAATAGATGTTATCCAGCAGACTATTATCCACCTCAAATCCCGCTTTGCGCGCTTCTTGCAAAAAGTGTGCGGCATAAACGGTCGTCCACCAGTTTTCTGAGCCTTCGTTATCCCAAAGTGTAATAGCTCCGTTATAAAGTTGACGCATCTTTATTTTCCGGATGGCTTCTTGCACATTATAAATGGCGCTTAACTTTACCGATTTATCCATCTGCATTAACTCACTCAAATCACTGAAATACAGTTGCGGAAAGGCGGCACTAATGGTTTGCTCTGTGCAACCATAGGGATATTGCACTAACTTATATATCTCATCTCCCAGTTCGAGCACCGGGTTTTTACTTATAATAAGTTGATAATCGGCACTGGACGGAATAAAGGAAGTCATACCAAAATCAATAGCTTTTGAACTGCCGGCTTGTAGAAAGCCCGCATCTGTTTTCTTTTGGAGCGAAGCCGCAGGCCTGATGGTAATATCTGTTTCATCTACAAACTTTTCATTAAGTCCGTTTACTTCTACAGTCACTTTAGCCACACCAATTTTTGGTTCGGCTATTAATTTAAACTGCGCTTTCGCTTCACTGTTAGCATTTAAAGTAACCGTTTGTGAATTCCCTCCGAGTATCTTCAAAGAGCCGTTGAGTTTTACTGTAACGCTGGCAGAGGTATTATTGTTAGTTGTGTTGCTTACCGTTACCGGCATTAGAACCGTATCTTTAGGAGAAAGAAAGCGAGGCAATGCCGTGCTCACTACAATGGGATCGGCTACCGTCATCTTAAAATCACCACTGCCAAATGAAGCATCTTTATAAGCGACTGCCATCAAACGCAGTTGACCGCTGAATTGAGGGATATCAAATTCAAAGTCTGCGGTTCCATTTCCGCTGGCATCTGTAATGCCGCTCCAATATGACACAAGTTTTACTCGCTTATTCTGCATCGGGTTTACCCGCTTACTCAAGTCAAAGCCATCACCACCGGTAGAAGAAATTTTCCCTTTTATCTCGGGAAATAACAAGGGATATAAATCAAAAGAATTTACTTCTAATGCCCGCTTGCCATAAAAGAATCCATAAGGGTCCGGAGTTGAATAATTGGTTACTTGAAGAATCCCCTCATCTACCGCTGCCAATGTAATTTTACAATTTGGAGCTGCTCTCACTCTCACTTTTTGATGAGTGCGGCTGCGCACATTTTTTTCAGCACTAATTTCCACGGGAATTTTGCGGCTTTTCTCTTCTACAGTAATAGATTTGAAACCATGCGCTACCGTGAGTGGCATATCACTCTCTTCATGGGGCTTAATAAGAGTGGCAGTGATATACGCATTGGGAAGATAATCGGCTTTCAGGTTCAGTTGCATCGAAGCGGAACGATTCTCTACATTCAAATATCGGTAGTCCACTACCTTATCCGTTTCAACAGTTACCAGCATTTTACCATTAAACGGAGTCTTGAATAGTACCTGCGCATTCTCATTGGAATAGTAACTTTTCTTGTCCAACTCAATTTCAATATTGCCCTCATTATTCACTTCAAAGTTGCCTCCGTAACTGCTGCCCCAAGAACCATAACTGTAAAAACTTTGCTTCACATAGCTATTGATACCGGGAGCACCCACACGTATTTCATATTCGCCAGGGGTGCGGGGAATAAAATTGAAAACAGTATTTTCTCCTGTTACCGTTACTTCTTGATCCACGATAGTTTTATCTTCTTTTCGCGAATCATAGCGGAAGTATTCGTTGTAGCGCGAAAGATAGGTATGGTATTCGTGCTTAATGACCTGAACATGCGCTTTGGTATTAACCGGCTTTTCCTCTTTATTCAGCGCAATAATCGGAAACGCAACATTCTGATTGAGGCGGCAGTAATAGTAGCCATCAGTTGCTAAACCATAAAAAATATCCTGCGTGTAAATATCAATGGAAGATTTGCGGTTGACAGGCCGGCCGGTTTCGTCAAATACAGTAGTAAAAAAATCTATCTGCATCAACCCGCGGTTGTTGTAATCTGCAGGGGCGGAATATTTCTCCGAAGCATTTCCATTTTCATCTGTAGTGCCTTCGCTCACCACATTCTCATAATAGGTACTTCTGTCGGCTAAATTGAAATCATACTTATTATACTTTTCAGGATAAAAACTCTTTTCCTTGGTCTGTGTTTCTACTTCATATTTTCTGTTCGCTGCAGGAGGTCCAAAAAAGTTGACGGCATGAATAGAGAGGGTCGTGCTTTCCTCCGGTTTCAATGACTTTTTATCTAAAGAGGTGGTCACCTTTATCCTGTCGGGCATAAACTCCTCTATCAAAATACTCTTGCTGGCGATTAATATATCGTTAGAACTGTACACCTCGAAGGTGTAACTGCCGGTTACTGCTGAGGGAGAAAGTTCAATTTGTGTTTCAAGCGAGCCTTGATTATTAAGTGCCTTTTTCAAGGTCTTCAATTCCTTCCCATTCGGGAGAAGCAACTTCATTTTCAGAGGAATTTCACCCGGACGATTCCATTTCCAATCACGGGCAATCACGCTAAAGTTTATCTTTTCACCAGGGCGATAAATATCGCGCTCGGAATAAACGAAAGCATCAATATTGGTAGAGTTGTTGCGCTTTCCTCCCACTTCAAATCGCGAAGTTTCTACCCGTGTGCCGTTATAAGGAAGATAGTTGAAATCATTACCGAGAGTAGCGGTAATCATAGCGGAGCGGAAGCCTTTATAATCTTTGCTGTTCAATGAAATTTTAGTCACTCCATTGTTATCCGTCACTCCTTTTCCTATCAACTGATTATTGCGCCCATACACTGAAATATTTACCCCATTCATTGCTTCTGCTTTCTGAATAGAGTTGGCGAAAACATAAATGTCGTTTTTAGTTTCTTTGGCAATCAGCCCTATATCGCTTAATGAAATGAAACGGGAATCGCCCAACCAATACTCATCCATAGAGCGTATCTTGATATGATAAATGCCTTTGAAATCTTTTAGTTTGTCTTCAATATTGAATTTGAACAAGCGATTGTTCCCATTGCGAGGAAGTGTTTTAGTGTCAATTTCCTTTTCATAAATCACATCTCCAAGAGTAACATCACTGCGCGAATCATAATAATTATCTCCCTCGCCCTCATAGTAATCCTCCTCATTATTCCCCTCATAGTTTTCATCAGGATAGTAGCCGTTGGAGTTAGCCGCTAACAAATTGTTCTCATAAATTTTTGAGATAACCACCTTTACGCGCTTCACTGAAGTAATATTTATTTCGATGTTCTTGTTTCCCTTTCCACTTAGATACACTCCTTTCGTATTCACAAAACTGATGGATGGCTCCAACTTGCCGAAAGTGACTGGCGAGCTAAAATCCTCTTTTAAAGTCCCTCCTATCTTACCTTTTAACCCTCGTAAGATATTTAGGGTGTAAGCTTTTGAAGCATCGAACTCTTCACTGGTAATGACTATTCCTTCGGAAGATACTTCCGTTTTAAATTTCACCTTAGGCTCAAAATTGATATACCGATCTAATTGATCCGCAA
>CAZQYO010000139.1:0-7403 GCA_964597415.1 uncultured Chitinophaga sp. | reverse complement strand
AGTTTTATTGGTGAGGCCGTGAAGAAAATCGCGGTCGTGCGAAATGATAATCATTGTTCTTTCAAACTGTTTGATAGCATTTTTCAAAATTTCCTTTGAAAGCATGTCGAGGTGATTGGTCGGCTCGTCCATTACTAAGAAGTTGCGCGGCTCCAATATCATTTTGCATAGTGCCAAACGACCTTTTTCGCCACCGCTCAGCACCTTTACCTTTTTGAAAACATCATCTCCCTTAAACAAAAAGCAGCCGAGCAAATCGCGCAATTTGGTTCTGATGTCGCCCACAGCTACCCGATCTACCACTTCCAGCACAGTATCCTTACCGTCCATACTGTCGGCAGCGTGCTGTGCGTAGTAGCCGGTGGTTACATTGTAGCCCGGCTCTAAGTCACCGCTGTCAAAACTCAGGTCACCCACTAAAATGCGGCTAAAGGTAGTTTTGCCCATGCCGTTCTTTCCCACAAATGAAATTTTATCGCCCCGGTCAATTTGCACACTCTGGTTATCTATCACCGTTTTGTTGCCGTATTTCTTGGTGATATGTTTAGCGGTCATAACTACTTTACCCGAAGGCTGTGCTACCGGAAACCGGAGGTTCATGGCAGAGATGTTTTCTTCTTCCACCTCTATAATGTCCATCTTGTCTAACTTCTTAATCAAGCTCTGCGCAAAGGTGGCTTTGCTGGCTTTGGCTCGAAACCGCTCGATGTTTCGCTCTATCTGAGCTATTTCGCGTTGCTGATTTTTTTGCGCGTTGATCACCTGCTCACGTCTTTCTTTGCGCAACTCAGTATAGCGGGTGTAAGGAGCCGGGTAGTCATCAATGTTTCCGCTAATCACCTCGATGGTGCGCGCTGTGATGTTGTCGAGAAAACTGCGGTCGTGACTCACCATGATAACGGCTCCGGGGTATTCTTTCAAAAACTTTTCGAGCCAGAGCACCGATTCAATATCGAGATGGTTGGTCGGCTCGTCTAACAGCACTAAGTCGGGTTTCTGCAACAGAATTTTTGCCAACTCTACCCGCATCTGCCATCCACCACTCAGGCTTTTCATTGATTTTTCAAAATCAGAAGGTTCAAAGCCGAGGCCTTTCAGCACGCGCTCGGTTTGTTCATCTATACTATAGCCGTCATGTATTTCGATTTGGTGTTCTACTTCGCCCAAGCGCTCAATCAGGTGCATGTAACTGTCGCTTTCGTAGTCGGTGCGAGTTTCCATTTCGTGCATGATCTTCTCTTTCTCTTCCAAGTATTGCGTGGCTAACTCGAAGGCCTTTTTGGTTTCCTGAATCACGCTGAGATCTGACTGTGTGTGCAGTTCTTGCGGCGGATAGCCAATAACGGTTTCTTTGGGATACATGATATCGCCACCATCAATCGGATGTAAGCCTTTGAGCACTTTGAGCAGGGTGGACTTGCCGGCACCGTTCCTACCCGTTAAACCGATTTTATCGTTATCGTTTATGAGGAAAGAGATGTTGTCGAATATAGCTCGACCACCAAAACTGAGTTGAATATTACTGACTGCTATCATAAAATGAGGCGCGAAGATACATTGCCGGGAGCAGACTTCCGAAATTTCTCTGCTTTTGTAGCATAGAAAGGACTTTTGATAGCAGGATAGAGAGGGAGGAAATAAAAATTTTACTGCCATCGGCTTTAGCCAAAATGGAAACAGTAAATAGAAATTCGGCTAAAGCCTTTTATTGATGCCATCAAGAACCGTCTGCTAAAGCAGACGGCAATGAAGGGGAGCAAATGCGAAAGCATCTGCGTTCTTACCCATTCCGAAGGGTACTTAGAACTAATGGTACACGTGTATTGCGATAGCATCGCGAACAGCGATAAAATCCTTCTGCTGTTTATTCTTCTTTGCGGCTCTCTTTGCTTAGGCATGAGCGGACGCTCGCGCCAGTGGGAAAATTGCTGATTCATAAAAAACTTGCAACAAACCCCATAAATCAGACAATACCTCTTCAAAACACGCAGCAAATGCCTGCTATCGTGCCCTTCCCTCTCTAATATCCACATATTAATATTATCATTGCCGCGTAAAGCACACTGCCAAAATGCTTCTATCCGCAAACAAAAACATCTCCTTAGAGGAGGCCGCTGAAGTCATCTTTCAGGGAGAAAAAATCTCAATTTCAGAAGACCTGCATAAGGAGTTAGAGAAGAATTTCCACTTTCTGCGCGACTTCGCGTCCGACAAAGTGATATACGGTATCAATACCGGATTTGGCCCCATGGCGCAGCATAAAATACCTTTTACCGACCGCTTAACCCTCCAGTATAATCTTATTCGCAGCCATGCAGCCGGGTGCGGTCAACCTATCGCGGTGAGCTATTCAAGAGCGATGCTCTTTGACCGACTTATTACTTTTTGTCAATGCAAAAGTGGCGTGCATCCTGATCTGGTGATTTTGATTAAAGACATGCTCAACGCAGGCTTGGTGCCGGTTATTTATGAGCATGGAGGGGTAGGTGCCAGTGGGGATTTGGTGCAATTGGCGCACATGGCACTGGCTATTATCGGAGAAGGCGAATTGCATGACGGGGAAGAGATAGGCCCGGCAGGCGAGATACTGCTAAAACACCATCTCACCCCTTTTGCCATTCGAATTCGGGAAGGTTTGGCTATGATGAATGGCACTTCTTGCATGACCGGCATCGGCTTGATTAATATTGAAAAAGCAAAGCGTTTATTGAATTGGATGGTGCTGATCTCTGCTTCCGTAAATGAAATTTTTGAAGCGTTTGACGATCACATTGCAGCCCCCCTCAATGCCGTTAAGCGGCACAAAGGGCAAATAGCCGTGGCAGAGGCCATGCGAAATATTTTGAGCAAAAGCACCTTACTGCGCAGCCGCAAAGAATGTTTGTACTACGACACCGATGAAACCCACTTTAAAGAAAAAGTACAGGAGTATTATTCGCTTCGTTGCATTCCGCAAATACTCGGACCGGTGTACGACACCATTGCCCATGCCGAAAAAGTAGTGGTAGATGAACTCAATTCTGTGAGCGATAATCCGGTGGTAGATCATGAACAACAAAATATTTTTCACGGAGGAAATTTTCACGGAGACTATGTTTCGCTCGAAATGGATAAACTGAAAATTGCGGTGACCAAGCTGTCTATGATGTCTGAGCGGCAATTAAACTATTTACTGAACGACAAACTAAACGGGAAACTTCCTGCCTTTATTAATACAGAAACCATTGGCCTCAATTTTGGCTTACAAGGCATTCAATACACGGCAACCTCTACCGTAGCAGAGAATCAAACACTTTCAAACCCCATGTATGTGCACAGCATTCCGAACAATAACGACAATCAGGATATTGTAAGCATGGGAACCAATGCCGCGTTAATGGCTTCCCGCGTAATAGACAATTCTTTTGAGGTGCTGGCCGTAGAAATGCTGGCGCTGATGCAGGCGGTAGATTATCTGCAAAAAGCAGAAGAACTTTCGGCCAAACCCAAAGAACTGTATCATCAAATCCGGCAACTTTCAACAAAGATAGATTTGGATATTCCCCGCTTTGCGGACCTTCAGGCAGTAGCCGGTTTTCTGAAAACCCATCACCCGAACGTGATTGAATTAAACGAAATAAAATGAAATACGCATTAGTAACAGGAGGCTCCAGAGGGATTGGCCGAGCCATTAGTTTAAAACTGGCAGAGATGGGATATGCCGTATTGGTCAATTACAACAGCAACGAAATAGAAGCCGCAAAGACGATAGCGGCCATAGAATTAAAAGGGGGGACTGCGCAAGCCATACAGTTCAATGTAGGGTCAAAGGATGAAGTAACTGCAACACTGGGCGGCTGGATAGAAAAGAATAAGGATAAAGTAATAGAAGTGTTGGTGAATAATGCCGGCATTCGCAAAGATAATTTGATGATGATGATGCCCGAAGAAGAATGGCATTCCGTCATTCAAACCAACTTAGATTCCTTTTACTACATCACCAAATTGATTATCTCCGGCATGTTGTTCCAGCGCTATGGGCGAATCATTAATGTGGTATCGCTTTCGGGAATTAAAGGTATGGCCGGGCAAACGAACTACTCTGCCTCCAAGGCGGGAGTTATAGCTGCCACCAAATCATTGGCTCAGGAAATCAGCAGGAGAGGAATTACGGTGAACGCTGTAGCTCCGGGCTTTATCAAAACAGATATGACAGAGGGAATCAAGGAACAAGAGTTTCGCGCATTTATTCCCATGCAGCGCTTCGGGGAAGCGGAGGAAGTAGCCGAAGTGGTGGGCTTTCTGGCCTCTAAAGGAGCTTCGTACATTACGGGAGAAGTGATTAATGTAAATGGTGGACTTTATACCTGAAAATAACGGCTTCCCTCCTATTGCTTTACCGGCTTTTGTAAACTTACAGAAGTCCGCAAACTCTCCCCTCTTGTCGCTTGCCTCCTTGCATTGCTGCCTTTTCGGCACTTCTTGCTACTCCAAAAAATTCTATGTTTGCCCGTCAATTGAAAGTAACCAAATAGGTATTTTCAATAATTCTATAACTCAAAACACTTTAGCATAATGATCAATGTACCTCTCCTGAAAAAAATTTGTGAAACACCCGGAGTACCCGGTCACGAACAAAAAGTAAGAGAACTCATCACCAAAGAAATCAAAGGATTGGTAGATGATATTTCGGTGGACAATATGGGCAATCTGATCGCTCTCAAAAAAGGAAAAAGCAGTGCCAAGAAAGTAATGGCGGCTGCCCACATGGATGAAATTGGATTTATAGTACATCACATTGACGAAAACGGATTCCTTCGCTTCCATCCATTGGGAGGCTTCGACCCTAAAACATTAACCGCACAGCGGGTAGTAGTGCATGGAAAGAAAGATGTGATTGGCGTAATGGGCACCAAACCCATTCACTTAATGACAGCCGAAGAGCGCGGGAAAAATTTGGTGCTGAACGACTATTTCATTGACTTGGGGATGAGCCGCAAGGACGTGATTAAAATAATTGAGGTAGGCAATGTAGTTACCCGCGAACGCGAATTGATTGAGATGGGCGATTGCGTCAACTGCAAAAGCATTGACAACCGCGTAGCCGTTTTTATACTAATAGAAACACTGCGCGAGTTGAAAGGGAAAGCTATTCCTTACGATTTTTACGGAGTATTTACAGTGCAGGAAGAAGTGGGGATTCGCGGAGCACAAGTAGCCGCTCACCACATTAGTGCCGATTTTAGTTTTTGTATTGATACCACCATCGCCTTTGATACCCCCGGAGCAAAGCCGGAAGAAAGTGTGACCAGACTGGGCGAAGGAGTGGCTATCAAAATTATGGACTCCTCTGCCATTTGTGATTACCGCATGGTAAAATACATGAAGGAATTAGCCGACAAAAACAAAATAAAATGGCAACCCGAATTGCTGCCTGCCGGAGGAACTGACACAGCGGGTTTGCAACGGATGGCCAAATACGGAACTATTGCCGGAGCTGTTTCTATTCCTACACGCCATATTCACTCCGTGATTGAAATGGCTAACAAAGCCGATATCAGAGGCAATATTGATTTGCTGAAAATTTGTTTGAGCCATCTCGATAAATACAATTGGGATTTTAAATAGACCATACCGCCCACTCCCCATAGATTGTGTAACTTTAGCCCACCGAGTAGGATGAGTCGGATGACTCAACAGATGATTAAGTTCCTATGAACTACTTGTTCTAAATTGCTGAAAGAAGGCGGTACTGTATTCTATAAAAATAAATCTTACGCTATGTGGACAGAAGAAAACAACTCTCTCAAACGCACTTTCACCTTCAAAGATTTCTCCGAAGCATTTGCTTTTATGACTCGGGTGGCTTTGTTAGCGGAAAAGAATGACCATCATCCGTATTGGGTAAATGTTTGGAACCGCGTAGAGATAACACTCAACACGCATAGCGAGGGAGATATAGTGACCGAAAAGGATAGAAAACTTGCAGCCGAAATAGATAAGCTGCTGCCGTAAGTTTTTCTGCCAAAAATTGCGACAGCGATTTTATCGCACAATAAGCAATTTTTCAGTTTCTATTTTCAAATGTAGAAGTGGGGTTTTCTGCCTCCATTCTTCCGTCTAAACTACCTTATGCGCCCCGCCCAAAATGGATCTATTTTTACTGATTCGTTAGCTAAGATCAAATCTTAAGATTGTTTGACTGCCTTATTAATGGGAGGAATCAACAACTTATAAAAGAAGTCCCCCCGGATACCAAAGAAGTTTTTACGTACTTGGCATCTTCGCCTCTTTATAGCAAATTGCAACAGTGTATTCTAAAGAGCAACAACAGCACCTTCATCAACTCTCCCGGCAGATACTGAAAGGAGAAACTAATTTTTCTGTCGAAGAGAAAATAGTTGCCCTTCGTCAGATTATTAATTACCACGATTGGCGGTACTATGTGTTAAGCGAGCCTATCCTTACTGACTACGATTACGATACACTATTTGCCGAACTAAAACAACTTGAAAAGGAAAATCCGAAGTGGATCACTCCCGACTCGCCTACGCAGCGCATTGCTCGCAGCCTGACCGATGAGTTTGAATCTGTTTCACATTTGGCGGCTATGCTTTCGCTAGATAATTCCTACAACATAGCGGAGGTAAATGATTTTGCCCGCAGGGTGCAGGGCTTGGTCAACCATACTCAGGTGGAGTATTGTGTAGAGCCTAAATTTGATGGAGCCAGTATAGCCTTAGTGTACGAAAACGATATGCTGGTAAGAGCAGCCACCCGTGGAGATGGTGCGATGGGAGAAAATATCACTAATAATGCCAAAGCGCTTCCATCCATTCCTCTGTCGGCTCCTTTTTCCAAACATGGCATTCAGAAGATAGAGATACGCGGAGAAGTGATTATACAAAAATCCGTTTTCGAAAAAATGAATGCGGAGAAGAAGGCAAGAGGAGAAAAAGAATTTCAAAATCCGCGCAACACGGCATCGGGTTCATTGCGAATGAAAGACCCGAATGAAGTAAGCAAACGCGGCTTAGAGGCCATTCTCTATCACGTCAGCTTTGCCGAAGATGCCACCGGTAAAAACCTTTTGGCCGAAAAACTTGAATCGCATTTTCATACCATCGAGATTCTTTATGAATGTGGTTTCAAAACTCCGCTTCACGAACTGAAAGTTTGTGAGTCGGTACAGGAAGTCATGGACTTCATACACACTTGGGAAACAAAACGCGAAACCTTTAATATAGAAACTGATGGTATGGTGGTAAAGGTGAACAGCCTGCGGCAACAGCAGCTATGCGGTGCCACCTCCCATCACCCACGTTGGGCCATTGCTTTTAAGTTTCAGGCAAAGCAAGCGCAGAGCAAATTGCTGAAAGTAGAATTTCAGGTGGGTAGAACCGGGGCGGTGACACCCGTTGCCA